>JACDDX010000134.1 GCA_013816685.1 Gemmatimonadales bacterium | reverse complement strand
GGGCCGCCCGTCGGCACCTGGCACCCGGAGCGCGGCGATTCGATCGCGGAGCTCCATCGGCAGGAATGCCTCGTCCCACGCCGAGATCGGCCGGTCGACACCGGGGCCCAGCGCGATGAGCAGGCCGGTATAGACGAGCGGATCGTTGGCGGTGAGGCGCTGGGTGTGGAACCGAAAGGTCGTGTGCGAGGGCGTCGAGTAGGTGGCGGCCCGCAGCCGGCCGTCGAGTGCACGATCCAGCGCGTCCCGGATGCGGGTCGAACAGTTGTCCCGATAGTAGTCGTAGTGGTAGAAGCGATGCTCAGGCTGGGCATTCCACTCGAGAAAGCGTCGAAGCTCGACCCGCCTCTCCAATGGGATATCGAGTTCCTGAATCCACACCGACCGGTTATCGCGGCGGTAGACGCGCGCGTACGCGGCCGCCGGAAAGCCGTCCATCCAGTACCACATCTGGCCCCGGACGAACCGCAGGAGAAAATTCTGCTGATGAAAATCGAACAGCCCGTAGTTGTACGCCGCGTCTGTGCCGTCAGCCGGATCGTGCACCCAGATCGCGTTGTGGCCGAACTGTTCCCAGACCTGGCGACCGGGTCCGAACGTCATCAGCGAGATGGTGAGTCCGGTGTCGGCAGGCTGCGGACCGAGCGGAGCCGGCTGGGCTGTGAGCGGCGTCCCCCACCCGGCGAGCGAGACGAAGGCCAGGACCACAGTTCGCATACAGAAACGAAGGCACCGGGGCGCCGGCGGGGGCCGACTCACAGGGTGACGTCCCGCCCATCCGCGGACGACTTGTAAATCGCGTCGAGCACACGGTGCAGCACGAGATGTTCGGACAGCGAGCGCGCTTTCGCCTCGCCGCTGATGACCGCCTGGAAGTGCGCCCACTCGGCGCGGTAGCTGGCGGTAAAGGCGTTCTCCCGGTTCCCGGATCCGGTCGGCGACACGTCCACCGGCACGCCATGCAACTCCTTCCACACGTTCAATGGGTTGATGCCCGCGGTGCCCTTGGTCCCCCGGACCCCGACGCCGAAGCGCTCGCCCTCGCCCAGGTGATGCCAGGTCACGTCCACGAACACCGATACACCATTTTCGCAGACGACGAACGCGCTGCCCGACTGCTCCACCGCCCTCTCCTTGACGCCCGGATCGAGGCTGGCGCTGACCCGCGTCGGCGCCGCGTTACCGGCGAACCAGAGCCCCAGATCGATGATGGAGAGACCGAGGTCCAGCATTGCCCCACCACCGGCCTGGTCGCGCCGCTGCCGCCAGCCGAGCTGCGCACGGCTGGGCCGGAAGACATGCCAGCTCCCGCGAATACTCTCGACCGCACCCAGCTCTCCGCTTTGCACGAAGCTCCGCACGGTCTGCACGTCGGAGCGGTAGCGGTGATTCATCCCCACCATGAGCACACGATTCCGCTTCTCGGCCGCGCGCACGATCCGCTGCACGCTCGCGGCGCTCATCGCGAGCGGCTTCTCGACCAGCACGTGCACGCCCGCCGACAGCGCCGCGATGATATGGGCTTCGTGCAGATGGGTCGGCGAGCAGATGACCACCGCGTCCAGCGGGTCGAAGCGCAGCAGGTCCTCGATGTCGTCGAAGGTGTTCTTGACCCCGAACCGCTCCGCGAGGGCGCGCACCTTCGGCGTGTCCGGATCACAGAGTGCATGAACCTCGACTTCCCGGATCTTCTTCACCACCGGCAGATGCGCCACCTGAGTGATGGCCCCTGCGCCGACGATGCCGACCCGGAGCCGCTCGCCGTTGGTCCCGATCCGCGTCGCCGTCATGTCGTGTCCCCTTTCAGGGCCCGCGGGGTGCCCGCCGCCAGCATCAGTAGAGCCGCTGGAGCTGGGTTCCCGGATAATAGGCGGACAGAATCTCCGGATAGCGCTGCCCTGCCCTCGATCGACCGACGGCGCCCCACTGGCAGAATCCGACGCCATGGCCGGCGCCGGAGCCGTCCGCCACCATCCGGCTCACCTCTTCGCCTGCGCGTGAGACGGTGAGCGTGAAGAGGTTGCTGCGCAGCGGATCGCCGGAGGCCGTGGCGAGCACGCGCCGCACGCCGGGCCCGTCCACCGCGATGGTCTCCCGGTCCAGCGCGACGATCAGCTCTGCCACTCGTCCGCTGCCCGCCCGGCTCCCAACTCGAACGTCGCGCACCTCGCGCACCACCGTTCCTGCGCGGCCCGGCAGTGACGGAATCGTCCGGCCGAGGGCGCGACGCAGCGCGTCCCCGGACCATTCCTCGCGCCAGCGAAACCGTGGAGAGAGGCTGCAATAGGCCGAGCCATTACCCGCGAGATCAGATACGGAGCGCAGATAGGGACGGGATGCGGCCCGAAAGACCTCCGTGCCTTCGGCGGTCCGCCCGCCGCAGGTCGAGTAGAAGAACGCGTCGATCGGCGCCCCGTCCCACGCGACGATCAATCCGCGCGTACTCCGCACCGCCTCGTTGCCTTCGAATGTCTCGGCGGCCATCCCGCCATACACCTGATCGGCCACGGTGGCGTACAGGTCGAAGCCATCCACCTGGCGCCGGCCGGCGCCGCGCCGCGCATAGGTTCGGGAGACAACGGCCTGTGCCTTGAGTGCCTCCTCGTCTTCCGGTGCCCGGCGCCCCATCTCCGCGCTCACGACGCCCGCCAGGTAGTTCTCGAGGCCGACCCGGTTGACCACAGTGATGCCGGTGCGATCGCGGAACAGCTCGAGGCTGCCGCGAAACGGCCGGCCATTCACCCGCACCGGCGCGTGGCCGTCCGCAGCACCCAGCTCGAATCGGGTGTTGGCTGCCTGACCCGTACCCGACAGGCCGGAGGCCAGCAGCCCGGCGCCGGAGACAGTGACCCGCCAGATCCCGCCGGTGCTGATCGTGGCGAGCCGCGTGCCGTCCGGACCCGCGAGGACGAGCGGCGCATCTGCATCCACACGCACCGATGCCGCGCCGACCATGAGCCCGACGCGTATCTCGGGATCGTTCCGGAGTTCAGCCGCGGGCGGCCCAGGCTCGGTCGCGGGAGGCGCGGTGGCTGGCGGTGCGGCGGTGGGCCGGGCCGGGGTTGGCGGCGAGGCGGTGGTGGGCACCGGAGCGGGTTCGACTCCGGGCGAGCCGGGAGCCTCGGTTCGGATGCAGCTTCCGGCGGCGAGCAGCACCGCAGCCGCCGCTCGCCCCGCAATGCGTCGGGCGGCGACCCGGGCGGTGCTAGCCGCGATAATTGCCAAACTTGAGCTCGAGACCGAAGTCCTGCCCGCGAAGGTGGGCGATGACACTCTGCAGGTCGTCGCGCGACGGGGCCGTTACCCGAACCTCGTCGCCCTGGATGGACGCCTGGGTCTTCTTGAATCCCGCGTCTTTTACGGACTTGACGATCTTCCGGGCGATGTCGGTAGGGATGCCCTGCGCCAGCGAGACGGTGCGCCGCACCGACTGCCCCGATCCCTGAACGATATCGCCGAGGGTAAGGTTCTTCACCGGGACGCCTCGATTGATCAGCTTACCCTGCAGCACGTCGTACAGCGCATCCATCCGGAACTCGTCGTCGGCCGCGAGGCGGATCTCGGCCTTCTCGCGATCGAACTCTATGGAGCAATCGGTGCCCTTGAAGTCGTACCGCTGCTGGATCTCCTTCAACGCCTGATTGACGGCGTTGTCGACTTCCTGCAGATCCGCGCCGGTGGACACGTCGAACGAAGGGTTGGAGGCCATGCGCGAAAGCGTAATCCGCCCGGTCACAGCCAGCAAGCGGCGGGCACGGCTTGACACCCCCGCTCCCGGCTCTTAGGATTTGCTCGACGGCGGTGCATTTAGAGGCCACTTGCTCCCGCCAGTCTCCGGCGACCCGCTGGGGCGAACCAAAGAGCTAAAGCGCCGGAGCATTGCCCCCCGCGCTGACAGGCCGGGGGGCATCATGCGTTCGGGGGCATCGCCCGACGACGTGCATCGCCCCAGAACGAATTGAGGAGCAGCGAGTGAACAGTGTCCGCGGCTGTTGTTGTCGAATGACGATCTGTTGCCCCGGCACGGGGTGGACGGCGCGTTCGGCGTGCGTGCGGAGACCCGGGACAGCCTGACCGATCCCGATCAGCACAAAGCCCCGAGGCCCGGACCACTTCCACGTGAGCCGGGCCTCTTTCGCGCCTTGATCGACCATCACCAGGAGCCGTTCATGCCCTACCATCCGGATACGCTGGCCCTTCACGCCGGACAGACGGTCGATCCGGCCACGAACGCCCGCGCCGTCCCGATTTACGCGACGACCAGCTACGTGTTCAACGACACCGCCCACGCCGCAAGTCTGTTTGGGCTGCGGGAGTTTGGGAACATCTACACCCGCATCATGAACCCGACCAACGACGTGTTCGAGAAGCGGGTGGCCGCGCTGGAAGGGGGCGCCGCGGCATTGGCGACGGCGAGCGGGCAGTCGGCGACGACGCTCACCATCCTGAACCTCTGCCGGGCTGGCGACAACCTCGTCTCGTCTCAGACCCTCTACGGAGGAACCCACAACCTCTTCGCCTACTCGTTGCCGAAATGGGGCATCCAGTCCCGCTTCGTCGATATCCATGACCTTGAGCGTGTGCGCGCGGCAATTGACGATCGGACGCGTCTCATCTTCGTGGAGACGATCGGCAACCCCAGGCTCGACGTTCCCGATCTGGAGGCCCTGGCCGAGGTCGCGCATGGGTCGGGCATTCCGCTGGTCGTGGACAACACCTTCGGGGCCGCCACGTTGTGCCGCCCCATCCAGTATGGCGCGGACATCGTGGTCCATTCCGCCACCAAGTGGATCGGCGGGCACGGGACGGCAATCGGGGGTGTGGTCGTTGACGCTGGCCAGTTCGACTGGGCGAGCGCCACGTCGCGCGCACGGTTTCCGGAGTTCAGCGCGCCGGACCCGTCCTACCATGGACTGGTCTACACCGAGGCGTTCAAGGAGCTCGCGTTCATCATCAAGCTCCGCGTACAACTCCTTCGCGACCTTGGACCTGCGCTCTCACCGTTCAATTCGTTTCTCTTTCTGCAAGGACTGGAGACGCTTCCCCTCCGCATGCAGCGGCATTCGGAAAATGCTATGTCCGTCGCCCGGTGGCTGTCCAGGGATGCCCGGGTCGAGTGGGTTTCATACCCCGGGCTCGACTCGCATCCGGAGCACCGGAATGCGGTGAAGTACCTGAAGGGCGGCTTCGGAGGCATCCTGACGTTCGGCGTGAAGGGCGGCCATGCCGCAGCCAGGAGCGTCATCGATCGGACGGAGCTTTTCTCGCTGCTGGCCAACGTCGGGGACGCCAAGTCGCCGATCATCCATCCCGCGTCCACCACGCACGAGCAGCTCACGGCGGAGCAGCAGCAGGCCTCCGGGGTGACCCCCGAGCTGGTGCGGCTTTCGGTCGGCCTCGAAGACGTCGGCGACCTCATCGCGGACCTCGACCAGGCGCTCGGCGCCACGACCCCGGCCACGCGTCCTGCGCGCGGCACTACGGCAGGCGTCGCCTGAGACGCCGATGGA
>JACDDX010000133.1 GCA_013816685.1 Gemmatimonadales bacterium | reverse complement strand
GACGATGAGCTTCGTGGGGGACATCAACCTCGGCACCAGCACGCTCGCCGACGGTGTCCCCGAGGACGGGGGCCGATCGCTCCTTCGCGGGGCGCGTTCCGCACTCGCCGCCGATCTGGTGGTGGGCAACTTCGAAGGCGTCCTGGCCGACGCCGGCGAATCGGAGAAATGTGTGCGAGCCAGGCGGCCGGGCCGCTGCTTCGCCTTCCGCACGCCGGTCTCGCTCGCACTCCGTCTGGCCGAAGCGGGATTCACCCACCTGAATCTGGCCAACAATCACGCCAACGATTACGGATCGTTCGGGCGCTGGTCGAGCCAGTCGGCGCTCGCGTGGCTTGGCCTTCGCACCTACGGCCCGCTCGGCGACATCGCAATCGACACGGTGCGGCGCGAGCAGGGGACGACGATCGTCGGCCTGATCGGCTTCACGACCTACCCGCACTCGTACGACCTCCTCGACCTCGCCCGGAGCGCCGCCGTGGTGGATTCGATCCGGCCGCTGGTGGACCTGCTGATCGTCACCTTCCACGGGGGGGCGGAGGGGGTGAGCGCGGTGCATGTGGCGGCAGCCGCGGAATCGCTCGGCACTGAGCCCCGCGGCGATCTCCGCGCCTGGGCGCGCACCGTGATCAACGCCGGGGCTGATGTCGTGGTGGGGCATGGGCCCCACGTCCTCCGCGGGATCGAGTTCTACAACGGCCGGCCGATCGTCTACTCGCTGGGCAATTTCCTGACGTACCGGGGCTTCAGCCTCACCGGTCCGCTGGGCATCACCGGCGTGCTCCGGCTCCGCTTCGCACCCGACCGCACACTCGCGAGCGCGCAGCTGGTCCCCATGGTGCAGGAGCCGCAGCGCGGGCCGCGGCCCGACCCTGCCCGGCATGCGATCGCGCTGGTCCGCCGGCTTTCGGGCGAGGACTTCGGCAGGAGTGGCGCCCGGATCGATGCCCGCGGCATCGTCCTCCCTCCCGACCTCCCTCCCGACTCGGTGGCCCCGGCGCTTGCCGAACCCGAGCCGCGGGCCTACTGATTCCTGATGACGAGCAACGACCTCCCGGAACCGGCCGATCAGCAGTCCTCCCCGACCCCTGTGGCAATCGCCGCCACCGAAGCTCCCGTAGCACTGACCGTTGGGCTGGTGGACGACGAGCGCGTCCCCGACGGCATGCTCTGCATGGGCACGTACCGCAACGATCGCCTCATCGCGCGGTCCGTGATGCCCCCGGAGGCCTGGCAGCAGATCCAGGCGCATCGGCTCTTCGCCGAGCCGCTGCCGGTGGTGCTCGTCGCGCGCGAGGCACCGCCCGGCCTCCAATGTCAGCTCTTCGCGATGGCCAGGGTGCCGGACCTTGACGGGGCAACCGACGAACCGTGGTCGGCGAGTGTGCCGAGCTACGAGGACGCAGTCGCGGAGGAGGAGGACGAGCCGACGGTGGCGCCGATCCCGTTGGGGAACATCGTGCGCTATGCGCGCGATCGAATTCACCCCGAGAGTCTGCCACTCGAGGCGATGGACGTGCTGCGGAAGGTTGTCGAGGGCAACGCGACCGAAGTGGTGGACCGGGCGCTGGCCGATCTGCTTGGACTCTAGCGCTAGAGGAACGTCTCCACCCGAAACCGCCACACCCGCCCAAGCAGGTCATCCAGAAACCCCTCGGTCATGAAGGCGTCGACCGCGTCGCCCGTGGCCGCGGCATCCACGCCCCAGAGCGCGGCGCGCTTGGGCTCATCCTCGAAATCGGCCTGCACGAACACCCGCTCCTCCCGGCCGAGCACGGTCGGCAGCGACTCCGCGAATCGCGCGGACGCCTCGTTGACGCCGGGGCCGCCGATGGCGATCGTGGGATTCATCTGGAACAGCTCGTTCTCCAGATACCACCGATCGGAGACGAGGACGGCGCGACGATAGGCATGTCCCAGCCCCCGCGCGTCGATCTCAGCCTTGAGCCGGTCCGCGAACGCGCGGTCACGCTCGCCGTTCACCGCCGGCTGGCCGGTGACGAGGACGATCGTCTCCTCGGGGTCGACCAGCTTCATTGAGATCCGCTCCCAGCCCTGGCGACCGCGGCGGTGTCCGCGGCGCCAGGCGTGCGACGCTGGTTCCGCGCAAACTCGCGCTCCCGCTCTTTCCGCTGGCGCATGTCCCTGATCATCTGCTTGAACTCCTCGGCGTTTTCGGCTCGCCGTGCCGCATACTGAATGTCGGACCGCAGGTCCATGATGTGACTGTACGCCTTGTTCTGATCGAGGTTGCCGCCCGGAAGCGGCAGCAGCGCCAGTACCGCCGCCGGAATCTTGAGCCCGGCAACGTAGAGGTTTCGGCTGTCCAGTCCGAATTTCTTTCCGGCAAACTCGGTCGTCCAGCTCGGGAGCGTCGCGTCGCGATTCGCGGGCTCGGCCGCCACTGAGTCGAGAAACGCCTGCACCACCGCGGACACGGCGCTGTCGACCAGTTGCGCGTGGCTGCGGCTCAGACGACCGGCCAGCTCCCTGGGTGGCAACGGCAGCGGGCGCACCCAGAGGCGGCCCCCCGCCAGCCCGGGACCGATGCGCTCCACACCGGCGGATGATGCGATGACCGCCCCACTGTCGTGCGGGGTCGGTACCGGGCGGGGCGTCGACTCGACGACGACGTTGGGCGATGGTCGCACGCTGGCCGGAGGGCGCGGCGGCGGCGCCTTCCGGACGCGTCCGCCGCTGACGGCGACGGGACGCCGGCCCTGGTACCGCATGTCGACGGCGCGGCCCTCGTCCGGCGAGCCCAGCACCATGAGCCGTGACGGGGGGCGTCGGACCTTCGGCGCTCGCCCGTCGACGGAGCCGAGCATCAGGAGCGCGTGAATCGCCACGCTGGCACCCAGTGCCAGGAGCGACCACCGGGGCGGTCTGGGCGGGCGCAGCTCAAGTGGCGGCCGCAAGCTCCCCTCGGGAGATCGAGATCAGCGTCGTCCCCAGACGGCGGGCGGCCTCCCGGAGTCGGTCGGGACCGACGGTAAGCGCGATCCGGAAGTAGCCCTCGCCCGCCGGGCCGAAGGCGCTCCCGGGCAGCACCAGCGCGCCGGTCTCTTCGAGCGCGCGGGTGGCGAACGGAGCGGACGCGATACCGGAGGGCAGGTTCACCCAGAGATACATCGCCGCCTTCGGTGTCTCGAGCTGGAAGCCGGCACTCCGTAGGGCCTCCACGCCCGCATCGCGGCGCCGCTGGAGCTCCTCGCGCACCGGTATTACCAGCGCCTCCGCCTGGTCCAGGGTCGCAGCGCCGGCCTTCTGCACCGCGAGAAATGGCCCGGTGTCGGTGTAGGACTTGATCCGGGTCAGCGCACCGATGAGCTCCGGCCGGCCGATGGCGAATCCGAGTCGCCACCCGGTCATCGAGAAGCTCTTCGACAGTGAGAAGAATTCGAGCGCGACGTCGCGGGCGCCCGGGATCTCGAAGATGCTCGGCGCGCGATAGCCGTCGAAGGTGAGATCGCAGTAGGCGTTGTCGTAGGCGAGCAGAATCCCATAGCGCCGGCAGATGGCCACGGTGCGTTGGAGATACTCGACCGTCGCGACGGCGGCAGTGGGATTGTTCGGGTAGTTCACGAACACGAGCCGGGCGCGGCGGAGCGTCTCCTCGGGAATCTGATCCAGCTCGAGCAGGAAGCCGTGTTCGGGCCGGAGCGGCGCGATGTAGGGATGCGCGCCCGCCAGCATCGACCCGCCGATGTAGGCCTGGTAGCCGGGCTCGGGGATGATGGAGACGTCGCCCGGGTTGATCACCGCGAACGGCAGGTGCGCCAACCCGTCCTTGGAGCCGATGAGCGGCAGCGTCTCGGTGACCGGATCCACCTGCACGCCAAACCGCCGTTCCACCCAGCGCGATGCCGCCTGTCGGTACTCGAGGAGCCCCTGCTGGAACCCGTACTTGCTCAACGCTGGCTGCCGGAGTGCGGCGGTCATCGCGTCGACGGCCACCGCCGGGGGCGGGGCGTCATTGTCTCCGGCGCCCAGATCGATCACGTCCATCCCGGCCGCGATCAGCCGCCGCTTGATGGTCGGCACCTCGGCGAGTGGATAGCCGGGCAGGCGCTGCAGGCGGTCGCTCAGGGTGATCATCGATCTCCTTCGCGAACAGGATTGGACAGGACGCCGACGCCCGGGATCTCCACTTCGACCACGTCACCATGGGCCAGCGGGCCGGTCCCGGCCGGCGTCCCGGTGGCGATGAGATCGCCCGGCTCGAGCGTCATGATCTCACTCACGAACGCCAAGAGCGCCGGTATCGAGACCACCATGTCGGCGCTCGTCGCGCGCTGCCGCTCGACGCCATTGACGCGCGTCACCACTTCCAGCGCGCGCCAGTCGAGTCCACCGACCACCCGCGGGCCCAAGGGACAGAAGGTGTCGAACCCTTTGGCCCGCCCCCACTGTCCATCCCGCTTCTGGAGATCGCGGCAGGTCACGTCATTGACACAGATGAACCCGCCGATGCCGCGCTCGGCCCCGGCCAGGTCCGCCCGCCAGAGCCGCTTCCCGATGACCACGCCGATCTCGCCCTCGAACTCCACCTGCGCCGATACCGCCGGCAGCCGGATCGTCTCGCCCGGTCCGAGCAGCGCGCTCGGTGGCTTGAGGAACAGCATCGGCAAGTCCGGCACCGTGTTGCCGAGCTCACGCGCGTGGGCAGCGTAGTTGCGGCCGACGCAGACGATCTTGGAGGGGGTGAGCGGAATCACGCCGGCGCCCCGATCCCTGAGCGCGCGAAGAAATCTTCGCACTTCGTCAGCACGTGCGCCCAGCTCCCGACCACGCGGTCTGCCCGTGGGAGCCCGCTGAGGACCAGCGGCCCGTAGCGCTTGGTCACGACGCGGCTGTCGAGCAGCAGCACCACACCCACGTCCTGCCGGCCCCGGATCAGCCGCCCGAACCCCTGCTTGAGCTTGAGCGCGGCGTGGGGCAGCAGATAGTTCATGAACCCATCCATCCCCTCCTCGGCCAGACGCTCGAGACGGGCTGCGGTGACGGGCTCCGACGGCACCTTGAAAGGTAGCTTGGTGAGCACGAGCGCACGGAGCGCGCGTCCCGGCACATCCACGCCTTCCCAGAATGAATCGGTGCCCAGCAGGATCGCGTTCTCCGCCGACCGGAAGCGGCGCAGCAGCACATCGCGCGGCGCCTCCCCTTGCACCAGCAGCGGCCAGCGATGGCCGAGAGCTCCGCGCAACTCCACGGCAGCGCGCCGCAGTGCGACATGACTCGTGAAGAGCACGAACATCCCGCCATCCGAGGCGAACGCCAGATCGGCGACCACCTGCACCACCGCCGCCGCGTGCGCCGGCTCGTCCACCCGCGGCTCGGGCAGATCGTGCGGGATCCCGAAGAGACACTGGGACGGGTAATCGAAGGGCGAGGCCAGGGCCTCTCGCACCGTGACCGGAGAGTCCTCGCCGGCGAGTCCGACACGGCCTTCGAGGAAGGAAAAGTCGCCGCCCGTCGCGAGCGTCGCGCTGGTCAGCACGACGGTGTCGAGCCGGTCGAAGAGTAGC
>JACDDX010000132.1 GCA_013816685.1 Gemmatimonadales bacterium | reverse complement strand
GAACTGTCCCCGCACCTTCTGAACGATCTTTGGCTCGCCGGTGTCGGGCAGCGTACCGGTCCGGCGCGCGGGTGAGCGCGAGGGCTGGCTCGCCGGTCGGTTGCGCGCGTTGTCGCGCCGGTACTCGGCTCGGCGGCCATCGTTACGCGGGGATGCGAGCGCCCTGGGCGGCCGTGCGGCGAGCGCGGTGGCGGAACCGCCGCGCCGGGCGGCCGAGGCGCGCCAGCCGAGTCCGGTCGGCTGATAACTGCCCACCGAGCGGCTCTCCAGCGCCCGGCGGAGCCCGTCGGCGCTGGGCCACCGGTGCTCGGGGTCCTTCTCGAGACAGCGGCTCACCGCGAGCGCCATATCCTCGGGGACGTCGGGCCGCCGCTCGCGGATGTCGGGGGCCGGCTCGGTGATCTGCTTCATCAGAATGCCCGCGACGGTCGGCGCCTGGAACGGGAGCTCGCCGGTGAGCATCTGATAGGTGACGATACCAAGACTGTACAGATCCGAGCGGCCGTCGATGTCGCGCTCGCCGGCCGCCTGCTCCGGGCTCATGAAGGCGGGCGTCCCGATGGCCACGCCGGCGCCGGTGAGCGTCGCGCCCGAGCTCCCCGAGAGCGCCTTGGCGATGCCGAAGTCGGTCACCATGACCCGGCCGCGGGTACCCTCGAGCAGGATATTGTCGGGCTTGATGTCCCGGTGGATGACGCCGAGGGCGTGGGCAGCGCTGAGCGCGTCGGCGGTTTCTTTCATGATCCGCCGGGCGTCCTCGATCGGCAGCGGCCCGCGACGGCGGATCCGGGCCGCGACCGATTCGCCGTCCACGAAGCCCATCACGAAGTAGACGAGTCCCTGGCCCTCGCCGACGCTGTGGATCGGGACGATGTGCGGATGGGAGAGGCGGGCGGCCGTCTGGGCTTCGCGGGTGAAGCGCTCGCGGATGTCGCGCTGAAACGCAAGCTCGGGCGGCAGCACCTTGATGGCAACCCGGCGCTGGAGCCGCTCGTCACGCGCGCGATAGACGACGCCCATCCCGCCACGACCGACTTCGCCCTCCACCGTGTACGCGCCGCTCAGCGCGAGCGCGAGGCGAGCGGGGAGCGACTGGTCGGCGGAATCGTCCATTGCGGTCGGCACTCTCGGGACAGAAATCGGAGGAGTGGTTGTGAGTGACAATCTGTACTCCTGATGGGCTCCGGGGCAACCGAAGACGTCGTAACGTGGGAGCACCTACGTACTGCGTCGGCTGTGGATTCAGGCGGACTCGTCAGAGCCACAATGACAGCGCTTCGCGTTCGATCCGCCAGAACGCGGGTGCGTGCGTGCCATTCTGCGTGGAATGCGGGGGTTGCGAGTGGTGTAAATTGTTGTATCGCAATACGGATCGGCGACATACGACTGGCACGCGAGGTGCCTTACTGCTGCCGATCGTTTGCAGAATTTCTTTAAGTCCCCGGAGTCGGGGCAAGGAGTAACGGAATGTCTGAACGTCTGAACCTGCCGGTTCTCCCGCTGCGGGAAGTCGTGCTCTTCCCCGGCGTGACCGCGCCGATCGGCGCGGGTCGTCCGGCGACGCTTCGCGCGATCGAAGCGGCGCTGGCCACCACGGACCGGCTGGTCTTTGCCGTCTCCCAGCGGCAGAACGTCGAGTCGGTGACGGCCGACGTGCTCTATACCATTGGCACCATCGCCCGAATCGGTCAGCTCCAGCGCGGTCTCTCCGGCATGCAGCTGCTGCTGCACGGCGAGAAGCGCGGGATCGCGATTCACTATACCGAGAAGGACGGCTATCTCCAGAGCGTGGTCCGCGAAGCCGAGGAGATGCTGGCCCTCAACAGCGAAGATCCAGCCTTCGTGGCGCTGCATCGTGAGGCGCGCGCCCGCGCCGCCGAGCTGGGTCAGAAGTCCGGCCTGCCCGATGAAGTCGTGCAGCAGGTGCTGGCCGGCGTCAACGAGGCCGGCAAGTTCGCTGACTTGGTGGCCGGGTACATCGACATCGCGCCGGCCCAGCGCCAGCAACTGCTGGAGACGCTGAGCGTCGAGGAGCGCCTTCGCCGCGTGCTGGTGCACGTCCAGCGGCAGATCGGCGTGCTCGACGCGCAGGAGGACATCAAGTCCCAGGTCCAGGAGGAGCTGGGCGAGCGGCAGCGCGAGATGTTCCTCCGCGAGCAGCTCAAAACCATCCAGCGCGAGCTGGGTGAAGGCGACGAGCGCGACGATCTTCAGGAGCTGCGCGAGAAGCTCGACGCGCTCGAGCTCGCGCCCGACGTGCGGAAGGAGGTGGATCGCGAGCTGGGCCGGCTGGGCCGGATCGGCCGCGAGTCGATGGAGTCCCAGGTCATCAGAACCTTCCTCGAGAATATCGCTGAGCTGCCCTGGAACGAGCGCAGCAAGGAACATCTCGATCTGCGCGAGGCCCAGAACATCCTCGATGAGGATCACTACGCCCTGGGCGACGTGAAGGACCGAGTGCTGGAGTTCCTCGCCGTCCGGCAGCTCCGGATGCAGGAGGACCAGGCGGCCGCCACCGAGCCGGTGGACGATGAAGGGGCTGAGAAGCATGAGGAAGTCGCGGCCGGCGAAGTGACCGACGTGCCCGCTGCGACGGCGACCGTGCCCGAGCCCAACGTGCCCGTGAAGGGCAACGACGACGACCGGGCCCGCGGCCCGATTCTGCTGTTCGTCGGACCCCCGGGCGTCGGCAAGACCTCGGTCGCCAAGAGCATCGCGCGCGCGATGGGGCGGAAGTACGTCCGCATCTCGCTGGGCGGCGCCCGGGACGAGGCCGATATCCGCGGCCACCGGCGCACCTACGTCGGGGCCATGCCGGGTCGCATCATTCAGGGGATGAAGCAGGCCGGCACCAAGAATCCGGTCTTCCTGCTGGACGAGGTGGACAAGCTCGGCGTCTCGTTCCAGGGCGACCCCGCCAGCGCGCTGCTCGAGGTACTCGATCCGGCCCAGAACGATTCGTTCGTGGACCACTACCTCGGCGTGCCGTTCGACCTGAGTGAGGTGCTGTTCATCGCGACGGCCAACTTCATTCAGAACATCCCCGGTCCGCTGCTCGACCGGATGGAAGTGGTCGATTTCGCCGGGTATACCGAGCGTGAGAAATCGGAGATCGCCCGGAAGTACCTGATCCCGCGCCAGTTCCAGGAGAACGGGGTCGGCCCGGCGCAGCTCGAGATCACCGACGAGGCGCTGTCGGAAGTGATCACCAGCTACACCCGCGAGTCCGGGGTGCGGCAGCTCGAGCGTGAGATTGGCCGGCTGGCCCGGAAGGTGGCGCGGAAGATCGCGGCCCGCGAAGTCGAGCGGCTCACGATCACCCGCGAAATGGTGGACGACCTGCTCGGCCGGCCTAAAGTGCACCCGGAGAAGATGGCCCGGCACGACGAGATCGGCGTCGCCACCGGCATGTATTACACCCCCACCGGCGGCGACATCATGTTCGTCGAGGCGTCGACGATGCGGGGCAAGGGCGAGCTGGTCCTGACCGGTCAGCTCGGCGACGTGATGAAGGAGTCGGCTCGTGCGGCGTGGACCTACGCCAGATCCCACGCGGCCGCGCTCCAGATCCCCGATGACATGTTCGACCGGGACATACACATCCACGTGCCTGCGGGTGCGATCCCGAAGGACGGCCCGTCGGCAGGTGTTACCATGGCCTCAGCCGTAGTGTCGGCGCTGTCCGGCCGAGCGGTCCGGCACGATATCGCCATGACGGGTGAGATCACGCTGCTCGGGCGGGTCCTGCCGATCGGTGGTGTGAACGAGAAGGTGCTGGGTGCGGTGCGGGCTGGCATCACCCGCATCATCGTGCCGAAGGACAACGAGCCCGACCTCGAGGATCTCCCCGAGGAAGTGCGGAACAAGCTAGAGGTGTCGCTGGTCCAGGAGCTGGGTGAGGTCCTGGCCGTGACCCTCCGGGGTGCCACCTTCCGCGAAGGCCGGCTGTTGTTTGGAGACGAGAAGAACCCGCGGGACGTGCTTCCGCTGTCCAGCGGTTTCCGGCACTAGCCAGGCGGTACCGACAAATGACGGGGGTGGCCGGCGAAACGCTGTCGGCCACCCCCGTCAATCGTTTCCCCATCACCGCTCACGGCTAGCCCGACGGCTCGCCACGCATCTGGCGCTCCGCCTTCTGCACCACCGCTGCCGCCTTCGGCCCCGAGGCGGGAAAGGTGGCGACACCGACCCGGATCGGGATCGGTACCGCGTCTCCCGATGGCAGTACCAGCGGCTGCAGACCGATGACCCGGCGAAGCTTCTCGGCCACCACCGCCGCGCCTTCCGGCGTGCCGCCACGCAGCACCAGTCCGAATTCGTGGTCGCTCCGGCAGATCAGATCGCTGGCGCGCACGTTGGACCGGACCACCGTGGCCACATGGCGGAGCACCCGGTCCCTACCTCCGGCCTCCACGGCGGCACCGAGCGCGTCGAGGCTGGGGAGATCGAAGCAGAGAAACGCGCTCGATCCGCCGAAGCGGCGGCGGTGTTCGACTTCATGTTCCAGCTCGCTGACCACGGTCCCACGGTTGAGCAGCCCAGTGATGGGATCGCGGATGTCAGTTTCGCGAAGCCGGCGGCCCCGCTCCGCGCTCGCGACCACCGCGTGCAGCAGCCGATCGGCATTGATCGGCCACGGAACTACCTCATCCGCAACTTCCCACTCACGGGGATGCGCCGACTCGCTCCCCTCGCCGACCACGAGGATCGGCAGGCGTGAATAGCGCTGCTCGGCCCGGATCCGCGCGATGAGCGTAGGGACATCCGTAGCGGGCAACGGCATACCGAGCAGCAGCAGATCGGGCACTTCCCGGTCGAGCAGGTCGAGGACCGGCTGCGCATCGTTGCCGCGCGCGACCCTGATGCCAGCTTCCTCGAGGGGCAGTGCTGTGAGGTCGGCACGTCCGAGGTCAGACTCGATCAACAGCAGGTCGCGCGGGGGCGGGCCGATCCGAGCCAGCGTCCGCGCGTACCTCGGCAGCAATCGCGCGGCGGACTCCGCGGGAAAAGTCGCGTCAACGCCCGCGGCAGTTGCGCGGAGGCGATCCACCGCCCGGAGGGTTTCAATGAGGACGACCGCCCTAGGCCGCCCGGCGCCGCTGGTCCACGTGGAGGCGATCGCCGACGGATCCCCCTCACCGGCTTCAGCCGAGACGATCAGCAGGTCCGGCATCGCGCCGACCGGTACCAGGGGGGGATCATCGTACCGGCTGCCGATCCGGACCGTATACCCCGCCGAGCGGAGCGCGCCAAGGACATCATCGCGGAGCGGCGTGGCGCTCATGACTGTGAGCGCCACCCAGGAGAAGCCCGTCCGGGCCGGCGCGGGCACGTTCATCTCTTCGCCCGCGAGTCGGAAGGCGGCCTCCAGCCGGTCGATGGCAGCGGTCAGCCGTTCCGGGTCCGCGGCGAGGCCCTCGGCCATCCAGCGCTCGAGTTCGCGGGCGACGGTGCTGATCTCGGGGAAACCGTACGACCCGCCCGAGCCGGCGAGCTGATGGAAGCGGATCCGGAGCGCAGACGCTCCCTCCGGC
>JACDDX010000131.1 GCA_013816685.1 Gemmatimonadales bacterium | reverse complement strand
ATAGAGCTCGGCGCTGTGGAGCCCGCGTACCACGCGGTAATGATGCCGGCCGAGAGAAAAATCCATCTCGACCTCGACCCGCGAGCGGGGCGGCGCGCCCCGCCGGCGGATGCTGTCCCGCCCGCCCCGCGCGGCCGGCATGCCGTACATCACCCACGCGATCGCCTCGAGCAGCGTCGTTTTCCCCACCCCGTTGGGGCCGACGATGCCGGTCAGCCCCGGGCCCAGCTCGAGCTCGGTGCACTCGTGCTGGCGGAAGTTGACGAGGCGGAGACGATTGATCTGCATCAGCCGCCGGCCGGGTCGCGCTCGACGGCATCGATCAGGTCGGTACCGAGGCGCACGAAGGCATCGCGGTCGAGTTCGGCCGGCAGCGGGCGGTGGGCGAGAAAGTGTCGCACCAGATCGGGCAGAGTCTGGCGACGCCCCGGCGTGCCGACGCCGGTTTCCCGGGTGATCTCGGGCCGGCGCAGGTCCAGATGAAAATGCAGCGCCTCGGCCTTGTAGCGGCGGATGGCGGCGTGATCGAGCTCGCGGCTGACATGGCGCGGCACTTCGCGGACGCACAGCCGAACGATCTTGTCGGCGATCCCGCCGGGGAGACGGCCGATCCGCTCGGCGATCCGGCCGTTGAGTGCGGCCGCATTCAGACCCTCCGCCACCACCGGCTCGAGATCGACGACCGGCCGCCCCTGGCGTACGGGGCGCCGCTCCATCCGACCGGTCGCGAGATCCGCCAGCAGCCACGCCTTACCGGCCTGACCCTTGCGCCGTTCATCCACCAGCTCGCCCCACAGGTTGGAGCTCGCATACTCCAGCGCACCGGCGTACCAGATTCGTGGGGCGACCTCATGCTGCACGTGATAGTGACCGAGGGCGACATAGCTCCAGCCCTCGCCACCCAGATCGCGTAGGGTGACGACCGCGCCGCCGTATTCCTCCCCCGAGCGGTCGGCGGGCAGCAGTCCTTCGACTTCACCGTGAAGCACCATCACCTGGTGGCGTTCGGGCCCCTGGGGCCGAAGCGCGGGTCGCTCTCCCCCAACCAGCGCCTGGTGCGGGACTGCGAGTACGCTGAGATCGAGGGCAGGGTATACGAAACGACGCGCCGCCTCAGCGGCGACATCCACGCCCAGCTCTTCGAACAGGCGGAGGATGCAGCCGGTCTCGGTGGAGCGCGGTGTGTCGTGGTTGCCTGCGATGAGCACGACGGGCGCGCCCGGGAGCGCCTCTCGCAGCCGCTGAAACTGGCGAAAGGCGAATACGATCGCGGCGTTGGTGGGGCGCACCGAATGGAAGAGATCGCCCGCGATGAGCACAGCGTCGGGTCGCTGGCCGATCACGTCGTCCACCGCGGTCCGGAACGCGGCGGCCACGTCGGCCTCTCGCTGGTTGACACCCGCTGAGGTCTGCCGGTGATACTGGCGGATGCCCAGATGCGGGTCAGCAATGTGGGCGAGTCTCACACCCTGAAATGTCTCGTAGCCAGTTGATTAAGCAAGGCTGGCGGGTTCCGCCGTCCGCGCCTCAGCCGGCCTCGGCGCCTTGGGTCAGGAACCGTAATCTCCATCGGCGTGACGTATGGACGGGACCGGGCGTCGGGTGGTGAGCGCTTCGGGCGTGACCCGTCGTCCCAGGCAGGCGCTGAAGAAGGCGAATGGATCGGCCGGTCGCTCCCGGCGAGTGGCGGCGAGCGCACGCAGCACATCGGGCTCAGCACGGCCCTCGACCAGCGCGTGCACTCCGTCAGTCGAAATGTGACGATCGAAGGTGCGAAGCTGCCTGGCGACCGCGTCGGGAAAGGACAGGCCGGTCGCCGGAGGAAAGCGGTCGAGGCCCTCCCGGCTGGTCATCACCGGCGGGCGGGGAAACTTGACGAAAATCGGCTGGGTAAAGTGGGGATGGCGGATCATCAGCTCGCCTTTGGGCAGCGTGGCGAGCTTGATCTTCGTCGCCGGCGAGAGGGTCGCGTATCCGGGGGTGGCGAGCTCATCCATGTCCATCCGTCCGTAGATGGCGGTGCCGGCGTTCCCGACCACCCGGCGATGGACCTGGGAGCGGAACTGCTGGGCCGAGAAGAGGACGAGGCCGAGATAGCGTCCCCGCTCCGAGAGATCGAGCAGCATCTTCCGCACGTACGTATCGGAGCCGTCGGCGGACGCATATTTGTTGAGCTCGTCCACGAAGACGACGACGTGGTCCACGCCCAGATCGCGGCGCTCGAGGTGTTCGCGCAGCCGGGAGACGGCACGGGCGAAGACGAGATCCTGCGCCAGCGGATCCAGTCCGGCGACATCCACGACGTACACGTTCCGATCCGCGAAGCCGCCCCAGGGCAGGTCGCTGGCGGTACCGTCGTCGGTCACCAGCCCCTTGGAGCGCGTGCTGATGTTGCTGAGCCGGTTCCGAACCTTCCGGATGGTGGCCACGTGATGGGTGCGCCAGACCTCACCACCCTTCCCCATCGCTTCGACAAAGTCGAAGATGGCCCGGAAAAACTCCTCCAGATCGGCAAAGGTCTGCACGTTGAACGGCTTGGTGCGCAGGGTGTCGTCGCGGTAGTCGCGGCCGACGACGCGCTCACCGAGAAAGTCGATGAAGGCGTCGGCCTTGGCGTCGACGTCGTCACGGTTGAGCAGCACTTCGGCATAGTCGAGCACCTCGCGCAGCCCCCAGACGAGCGGCCTCGTGTTCGCCGCCAGCGCCTCGTGACTCCGGAGGGTATTGAGATTCACGCCGTCACTCTTGAATGGCGCGTAGTAGTGCACGTCGGTGAAGGGAGTCGGCGTCAGGCCGAGGCGTGCGTAGAGCCGACGCTCCTCGTCGGAGAGCACCGCCGGCTGGTCGAGAAAACAGAGATCGGGGCCCTTCACGTTGAAACACACGGCGGCCACGGAGCCCTTATGCACCGGAAACGTCTGGAAGATGCTGGTGAGCAGGAACTCCACCGCGCTGGTCTTGGTCGCGAGGCCGGAGACGCCGGTGATGTTCAGGTGGGCCGCTTCGGGGCCGAGCAGAAAATCGCAATCGAGATACACCGGCGATTCAAGACCACCGGCCGCATACACGCCTACCGGAATGCCGGTTGCGCGATCGCGGCCGGTGTATGCGTCCATGCGCAGCGCCAGCCGGACGTCGTCGTCGGACGCAAGCCGGACCGGTCCGATCGGCACCGGCTGCAAGGGCTCCTCGGGCATCTGCCGCAGCACCGACGCCGAGAAAAGCCGGATCTCGGCTCGGCGCGTGGGGTCATCCATGGCCCCAGGATCACCATCAGCTCCGAGCACGGCGTGCATCGGCGTCATCATGTCGGAATAGGCCACGGCGTCGGTCACAACGCCGAAGACCACCCGGCCCGCCTCTTCGACCCGCACGATGGCGCCGATGCCCACCGGCGTGTCGCGCGCCGTCCAGAAGTAGAACTGGTGCGGTGTGGACGGTTTGAGCTCGGTGGCGACGACTCGGCCAATGGGGCGAAGCGCGATCATGGGCGGAAGATAAGGTCGGCCGGCGATCAGACGAGACGGGCCCGGAGGTACTGCTCGACGGCGCTGATCCCATAGAGCAGGCGGTCCCAGCACAGGTCGGGCGCGCTCACGGGGGCGCGCTCGGCGAGGAGAAACCGGGAGAGACGGTCGGCGGCGTCCGGTGACCCGTTGACCGGCGCGACCTCGATGCGCACCAGGCCATATAGAAGGTCGCGGCCTTCCCAGGGCCAGAGGCGCAGGGCCCAGCTCCGTACCGGCGCCAGGCTTCGGGTCTGCGGCTCGAAGAGCGAGGATCGCTGGCCGTGCGGCAGCCGGAGATAGCGCTCCAGATCGTCTCCCTCAAAGGGCAGCGTCGCGTGGCTCTTGGCGATGCCGATCATCCGGGGATCGGCCGCCCAGCGAGGGCTCTCGGCGAGTGACCCATCCACGATCAGCCACCCGTCGCCGGTCTCCCGGTAACGCTCGCCCAGGCCAATCTCCAGTGCACCCCGGGCACGGTCGAGCGCGCGCCGGGCGTCGACGAGATCGCGCACCGGGTGGGGCGGGTGGTCTTCCGGCAAGGCGAGCGTGTCGAGCCCGGCAAGCGCCTCACCAGCCCGTGCGAGCGCCGACGGACGCGCGATGACCAGGGTACGCGACGTCTCCAGCACGGTCGACAGCGTGCGATCGCGTCGCTCGCGCACCGCCGCCGCAATGCGGGCCACCACGATCGGCGCTGCCCCGGCATACGGGACGATCTCCGAGCGCTGCACACCGTCGAGGAACGCGAGTGGCTCGGTCCAGGATGTGGCGAGCCCCACCGGGTGCCACCCCAGCGCAGGCCCTTCCACCACTCGCGCCACGCGAATCGTGGCTTCCACTTCCCGGCCGCCGCTCGCGTCGGGGATCCAGGTGGCCGGAGTCAATCCGTGCAGGGTCAGCGCCCGGCGGATCTGATCGGGAAGCATGGAAGAAATTAAGCGACGCCGCGCCAAGATTTGCGGCGGGATCACATCACGACGCGAAAATCGTGTTAGACTGGGAAATCGGCGTTTCTGCTCGGCCCGGGCGAATCTCCGCACAGCCCGGGTGCGAAGGTGACGTACTCATTCCCGGGCCATGCGGTGACTACGATGGATGAATCACGATCGACCTGGAAGCTCCCAGTCAGGACGGGGATCGGGACCTGTTCCCGACTCCGCCACGCCGCGCAGCCGAGCCGGCAATCACACACGACCAGCTCGCGTCGGTCCTGACGAACATTGCGACGCTGCGTGAAAATGGGCAAAACCTTCTGGGGAAGCTGCGGGGCTCGATCGCGCAGATGCAGGCACTCCGGGAGGGGCTCCGCGATGGCATGGACTCCAACTCGAGGGGCAGCGCCGCGTTCCCATTGAGCCTTCGGACGGAGGACACGTTCGCGGGTCTGACCGCGCGCGAGTTCCAGGTAGCCCGGCTGCTCGCCGAGGGGTTGCCCAACTCCGAAATGGCGGCCCGGCTGGGCATCAGCTCCCACACCGCACGCCACCACACGCAGCACGTTCTGCGGAAGCTGGGGGTGCACAGCCGGGCCGCCGCGGGTGCACGGCTTCGGGAACTTCTGCCTCGCTGAACAACCTCTTGTTATCCCCGTGGCTGGCCGTCGGCATGAAATGCTCTGAATCGGCAAAATTACCTACACAGGGAGCTCGAATGGCCTGAATCACCGAGCAACATCTACATACGTGAGCTTTGTCACCGACGATGCCTTCTGTGCAAGGCATTCTGCGTGCTGAACTTTACGCGTGCAAATGTTCGGAGTGCCGCTACCGGCTCCGGCTTCGACAAGGTGCCCTCTATGAAGGTCCTGGTCACGGGAGGCGCGGGATTCATCGGATCCCACCTCTGCGAGGGGTCAAGCGGGTCGCCGAGAAAGCGCCGATCGACTGCGCGCCCGCCCGACCCGATGACCCGACCCACCGGCAGCCGGACATCCAACGCGCGTTCGAACACCTGGGATGGCTGCCCACGATTCCGCTTCGAGAAGGCCTCAAGCTCACGTGACTACTTCAGCCTCCGCCGCACGGCCCACATCCAGGTCCACGGCTTCTTGACACTG
>JACDDX010000130.1 GCA_013816685.1 Gemmatimonadales bacterium | reverse complement strand
CCGGTCCGGTGCCTGGCGTCCATCTAAATGTCGCACCCCTTCACCCTGTGCCGCCAGATAAGCGGCGCCGACACGTGCGTGGAACTCCTCGCTCTCCGCGTCCAGCCGGTCAAGCGTCTTGCCGGCCTTCAGCTGGCGTGCGCGGCCCTCGCCCGTGGGAAGATCCAGCACCAGGGTAAGGTCGGGATACACCCCGGCCATCGCGGCGTGGCTGGGGGGCTGCACGATGTCAGGGCTCAACCCGCGACCGGCGATCTGGTAGGCCTCGGTGGACAGGGCGTAGCGATCGGAGATGACCAGTCGCCCTTCTTCGAGCGCCGGCCGGATAACCTTTTCGACGAGCTCGGCACGCGCGGCGAGATAGAAGAAAAGTTCAGCGAGCGGACCCACGGGGTGCTCCGGGTCGAGCAACGCCTGACGCGCGATCTCGGCAGCTCGCGTGGTGCCGGGGTCGCGGACAACCGTGGGATCGAGACCGGCCGCACGTGCACGCGACGCGAGACCGGCGGCGAGGGTGGATTTGCCGGAACCTTCGGGGCCTTCGAGGACCACGAAGAAGCCCCGCAGGATCATGCGAGCGTGATGATGCTGCTCGTCGCGCCCTTTTCCATGCCCTCGGTGATGTTCTGGTTCACCTTGGTCATCAGCTTCTCGAAGTTCGCCCGCGCCACGACGTAGGCCTGGCCCACCGGACTGGTCTCCAGGTCATGCACCGCGTTCTCATATGACTCAGCCGTCGCCTGGTCGGGCATCTGCCCTGTGGCGACGACCTGGTCGACCTGTCGCGCGAGCGTTTGAATCTGCTCCAGCTTCGCGACCGTCTCCTTGTCGTCGCGAAGTGTCGACTCGGCGCGGCGCAGCGCCTGATATTCGGGGGCCTGGCCGATGAGGCGGCCGAGGTCCTGTGCCTTGTCCCAGATCACGGAGTGATGCTCCTTCGTGCCAACAGGTAACGGTCGCGGCCGAACAGGTCCGGCTGAATTGAGACGTCTTCCCACCCCGACGCGGCAGCGCGACGGGCGCACTCGCGCGCGCGGCGCGCGTCGAGCTCCAGCGCCAGCCAGCCGCCGGGACGGAGCACCCGCAGCCCGTCTTGCAGCAGCGGGACGATGACATCCATGCCCTCGAGGCCCGCGTCCAGCGCCTCCATCGGCTCCCACGCTCGAACGCCAGCGTCGAGCTCGTGGTACTCGCGCGAGGTAAGATAGGGGGGATTGCTGACCAGCGCGTCCAGCGACCGAGCAGCGAGTGCAGTGGTAAGATCGGCGCGGACCGACTGAATGCTGATCCCTTGACCCCGCGCGTTCTCGCGGGCGAGTTCGAGCGCCGGCGCCGACCGATCGATCGCCAGCACGCTCGTGTAACCGCCTTCCTGCGCCAGACTCAGCGCGATGCAGCCCGACCCGGTCCCGACGTCGGCGATGCAGCCCGTGCACGCGCGCCTCAGGACCAGATCGACGAGCCCTTCGGTTTCGGGACGCGGTATCAGCGCTCGACGATCGGCCCGAAGCGTGAGATGGCGGAAGCCGGACAGGCCGGTCACGTACGGGAGCGGCTCGCCCTCGGCCCGCCGGGCGATCGCGCCGTGGAATCGCACCGTATCGCCTCCGAGATCATCCCAGATCCTCAGCGCTTCGCGCCGCGCGTCGGAGAGCCCGGCGGCACGAAGCACGACTGCGGCGTCGGAAAGCGCCGAACCCACGGTTTCCCTGTCACGCACCGGGTCACGCACCGGCTTCCGCCTCTTCCCTGCTGGCCATCCGGAGCGCGTCCACCAGCTCGTCGATGTGCCCGTTGATCACGTCGGTGAGGTTGTGGACCGACAGGTTGATCCGATGGTCGGTGACCCGGCTCTGCGGATAGTTGTAGGTGCGGATCTTGGCTGAGCGATCGCCGGTGCCCACCATGGCCCGGCGGTCGCGCGAGCGCGTGGCTTCCTGCTCCGCGAGCCGTCGATCCAGCAGGCGGGCTCGCAGGACTTCCATCGCCTTGAGCTTGTTCTGCAGTTGGGATTTCTGATCCTGCTGGCTGACCACCAGCCCGGAGGGGAGATGGGTGATGCGGACCGCGCTGTCGGTAGTGTTGACGCTCTGACCACCGGGACCGGACGATCGGAAGACGTCGATCTTGAGATCGTTGGGCTCGATCTTGACGTCCACTTCCTCGGCCTCCGGCAGCACCGCGACGGTGGCGGCCGAAGTGTGAATCCGGCCCTGAGTCTCGGTGGCGGGCACCCGCTGTACGCGGTGGACGCCGGACTCGCGGCGGAGGAGACCGTACGCCTCATCCCCGCGCACCGCGACGATCGCCTCCTTGAGCCCGCCCAGCGTGCCGTCGCTCAGCGAGATCGGCTCCCAGCGGAGCGCGTGCCGCTCGCTGAAGCGCTGATACATGCGGTAGAGATCGGCGGCGAACAACGCGGCCTCGTCGCCGCCGGTGCCGGCGCGGATTTCCACGATGGCGTCTCGATCATCGTGCGGGTCTCGGGGAAGGAGCAGTTCGTGCAGCGCGCCGGCGACCGCCTGAATCTCGGCGGGCAGACGGTCGAGGTCGGCGCGGGCCAGCGAGGCGAGCTCGGGGTCGGCCTCGTGCTCCAGCTCTCGTGCCTGCGCCAGATCGTTCTCCAGCCGGGCGAGCCGCTCGGCCAGACGCACGACAGGCACCAGGCGGGTGTGCTCGCGACCCAGTGCCTGCAGGCGGGCGGGTTCGCGTGCGACGTCGGGATCCGCAAGCGCCTGCCCGACTTCCTCCGCCCGCTGGAGGGCCTGGCGGAGTCGAACTTCCATCCGTCAGCTCTTGGCGGGCTCGCTCGCGGCGGAGTCGCTCTTCGCCGCTTCACTCTTGGCGGGATCGGTCCTGTACTTCCGGCGGAACCGGTCGACGCGGCCGGCGGTATCCATCAGCCGCTGCTTGCCGGTAAAGTATGGGTGACACTGCGCGCACACTTCGACGTGGATCGAGCTTGCCGTCGAGCGCGTTTCAAACTCATTGCCGCACGCGCACCGGGCCATCAGCTTCCGATACGTGGGGTGGACATCGGCCTTCACGGGGCACCTCGGGAGATCGTCGGGGACTGGACCTGCTAAGCCGCTAAATTTAACGGAGTTAGATACCCGAATGCAAGTCGGCTCCGACCCTCTTCATTGACACTCCTTCCAGCCGCAAGTATGCTGTTGCCTTACACTTCCACCCCCAAGAGGCCCCTGTGCCGCTGTCGCCGATGGAGGTCTTGAAAAAGGTTCCGCTGTTCAGCGGATTGCCGGAAGCGGACCTGTCCGCCTTCTCCGACCTCACGCGGGAGCGCAGCTATCCCAAGGGCAGCGTGATCGTCTTCGAGGATGATCCTGGCGACGCGCTCTACCTCGTCGCGGCGGGTCAGGTGAAAGTCGTGCTGATCGCCGAGGACGGTCGCGAGGTGATCCTGTCAGTCCTTGGCGAGGGAAGTTTCTTCGGCGAAATGGCCGTGATCGACGAGGAGCCGCGATCGGCACACGTGATCGCGATGGACGACTCCAGTCTGCTCGTGCTCCGGCGGGAGGATTTTCACGCTCGCCTCCGAAGCTCGCCCGACGTCGCGATCTCGTTGCTCCGCGAAATCTCACGACGGCTGCGGCGCGCCGACGAGAAGATCGGCAGCCTCGTGCTGCTCGACGTCAACGGACGCGTTGCGCATCTGCTCCTCCGCATGGCCGATGACGAAGGTGGAGACCATATCTCCCGCAAGCTGACCCATCATACCATCGCGCAGATGATCGGCTCCAGTCGGGAAACCGTATCGCGGACCATGCGGAACCTCGTGGAGCGCGGCATCATCCAGGTGACCCGCAAGGATATAACCCTGAAAGATCGGCGCTCGCTGATGCTGGCGGCGCGACGCACGTGATCGCGGTCACCCCGCGAGGGTGATTCCGGACGTTGTTGGCGGTCCGCGCCCGGAGTGAGGTTGAATGATGGGTGTCTCGTCGCCGTCATTCGAATTCTCTCTGCGCCTCGCGAGCGCCTGATACCGTGAGTCATACGCTCACATTCTGGGGCACTCGTGGGTCGATCCCGACACCGGGCCCGGCCACGGCCCGCTACGGTGGCAACACGCCGTGCATCGCCATCAGCGGCACGAACGGCGGGCTGGTGGTGCTCGACGCCGGCACCGGCCTCCGACCGCTCGGGCACGAGCTGATGCTGCGCCGGAATGGGCGGCCGCTCACGGCCGAGATTCTCCTGTCACATACCCACTGGGATCACATACAAGGCCTGCCGTTCTTCAAACCCCTGAGCGCTCCCGGCAACCGCGTCCGGATCTACGGCGCCGCCCAGGAAGGGGTGGCACTGGCGGAGATTCTGGGACGGCAGATGGATCCGATGGTGTTTCCGGTGCCGCTCGACGCCGTCGCCGCTGACCTCAGCGTCAACGAGGTGAGCGAAGGCGGGTTCGAGCTGGAGCACTTTCACGTCCGCACCATTCGACTTCGGCATCCGGGTCAGACGCTCGGCTACCGCCTGCAGCCACTCGACGGCGGGCGCGAGATCGGCTACATCACCGACAACGAGCTCGGCCCTGGTGGCGCGTACGAGGTGGGAGAGAACTGGCGTGCGCGGCTCGTCGACTTCCTGCAGGGTTGCGATACGGTGATCCACGACGCGATGTACGCGGAAGGGATGATTCGGGCGCGCGCGGGCTGGGGCCATTCAACGCCGGGGGAAGCGGTGCGGCTGACGGCAGAAGCCGGGTGCAGCCGGCTGGTCCTGTTTCACCACGAGCCCGAGCACGACGACGACGCAATGGACGATCTGCTGTGCGAGACTCGGGTACTCGCGCGCACCATCGCGCCCGGTCTCGAAGTCGATGCCGCCATGGAAGGGTCCCAGATCCGGCTCTAGGCGCAGATCCTTGGTTCAGCAATTAACGGGAGGCCCGGTCAGGGCCCGTGCAACCGCAGTATCCGCACACCGCCCAGCAACCCCAGATGCACCGGCAGCGCAAAGGCGATGATCGGACCGTTCACCTGGCGGAACGCCGGCAGCACCTTCAGCACCAGACCCATAGCACTCAGGGCCACGACAGCGGCTGCCAGCGCGCGGGTGAGGCGTCCCCAGCGGGGACTGCCCCGCACCGCGGGCACGATCACCAGCGCCAGCGCGATTCCGAGTGGACTGAGCTGCAGCAGGTTCTCGTTCCGATACGCCATCACATGGTCCGTCAGACCCCAGAGTCCCGCCAGCACCAGACCCGCAATCCCGGTGGCGACTGCCCAGATGGTGGCGAGCGCCGCAAAGCCGCCTCGTGCGGCTCCGCTCCGTCTGCCCAGCAGCGCCAGGGCGACCAGCAGCGCGCCCGTGATCAGGCCGGCCATCAGGTAGCGTACAGTCCAGTCGGGTGGCGCTTCGGCCGGCATCGGGGCGGTGGAGAGGAACATCGTCCGCTCGGTTTTTACCACCGGAACGGGCCGCCCGTCGGCACCTGGCACCCGGAGCGCGGCGATTCGATCGCGGAGCTCCATCGGCAGGAATGCCTCGTCCCACGCCGAGATCGGCCGGTCGACACCGGGGCCCAGCGCGATGAGCAGGCCG
>JACDDX010000129.1 GCA_013816685.1 Gemmatimonadales bacterium | reverse complement strand
TGCTGGGCGTGCTGACCTCGATGACCCTCACGCCGCCGGGTCGCGCGCTCCTGGCCCGGACCGTCAGCACGATGCTCGACCGGATCGTGCAGGGCAGCGTGCAGGTGGGCGCCATCTCGGGCTCGTTCTTCTACGACCTCACCCTTGAGGATCTCGTCGTCCGCGACACCGCCGGCGTGCTGCTCGCCGACCTGCCGCGCGCCCGGGTCGGCTACCGGATTCCCAACTTCCTCGCGGGCCAGATCGTCCTCAGCTCCGTCCATTTGGACCGGCCCACCATCCAGCTCATCAAGCACCGGGGCGGGCGGCTCAACGTCGAGGATATCCTCGGCCTCGGCAAGGGAAAGAAGGGCGGGCCGTCGCCGCTGGTGGCCTTCTATGACGTGCGGATCCACGACGGCACCTTCCGGATCGCCACGCCCTGGAATCCCGACCGCTCGCTGAAGACCGAGGTGGAGCGCGACAGCGCACTCCGCGCCGAACGCCTCAAGCCGGGTCGCGTCATCGAGGAGAGCCCGGAGGGGCTCCGGAAGATCGTGCAGCTCTCGGATCTCACCACCCGTCTCTCCCGGCTCCGGATCAGCACGCCGGATCACCTGCCGCTCACCATCGACATCGATTCCCTCGCGGCCCGGGTGAGCGACCCCGGGGTGACGGTGCGGAACGCGGTGGGACGGCTCCGCATCCGGGGCGACAGCGCCGTGTTCAGTCTCTCCGAGGGCCGGCTCCCCGATACCCGCTTCTCGGGCGGCGGGGCGATCACCTGGCCGCACGATACGACGCTGATGGATTTCCAGGTCGTGTCGCCGCACGTGAACCTGGTCGATCTGCGCTGGGTGTCGCCCGATTTCCCCGCGCTCACCGGCCGCGGCGTCCTGACCGCGCGATCGGTCACCGGAGCTCGCACCGACTACGATATCCGCGACCTGCACCTCCGCGGACCGCTGGGCCGGGTGGAGGGCAGTCTCGTCGCGGTCACCGACCGGCGCCGCGGTCTCGGCGTCCGCGACATGAAGCTCACCGCGACGGCGCTCGACCTCGACGCGGTGCGGGGCTACGTCGACTCGCTGCCGTTCTTCGGGACCGTCACCGGCACAGTGGCGGGCAACGGCCTGCTCACCGGCCTGGACCTCGGCGCCGACATCGCCTTTGCGGACGCGAAGGTGCCCGGCAACCCGGTCACCACCATCGCGGGGCGAGGCGGCATCGGCGCCACGCGGGACTCGGGGCTCACCTTCACCGACTTCGCCGTCAGCCGGTCGGACGTGGACCTCCACACCGTCCGGCGGATCGCCCCGGCCGTGATTCTCGAGGGCCGGCTCGCCGCCGAGGGGGTGCTCGACGGCCCGCTGCGGAACGTGGCGTTCAACGGGACCATGCGCCATCAGGACGGTGCCCGCCCAGTGAGCCGCGTCGACGGCATCGTGCACCTCGACACCCGCTTCGACACGCTCGGCCTCAGGACCAACGTGGTGCTCGCGCCGCTGTCGATGGACGGGATCCGCCGCGCCTTTCCCTCGCTCCGCACCCGGGGCGACCTCCGGGGCACCTTCGTCAGCGAAGGCACGCTCGAGCGGCTCAAGGTGGACGCGGCGCTCACGGGCGACCTCGGCGCGGTGAACGCGAACGGGTTCGTGACCCTGCAGCCGCCCCGCTGGGCCGCCGAGGATCTGCTGCTCCGGTTCTCCCGCCTCGACCTTGCGCGGCTCACCGGTCGGGACAGCATGACCACCGGCCTCGACGGCGCGGTGCGGGTGACCGGCAGCATCGACACCCTCCGCGCGCCCGAGGGCGAGATGCGGCTCGCGCTCCGGCGGAGCCGGGTGCGGGCAATCACGCTCGACACCCTGTTCGCGCTCGCCGGGATGCATGACAGCGTCATCCGGCTCGACACCGCCTACGCCGGGTGGCTGGGCGCGCGTGCGGCCGGCTCAGGCACGCTGGGGTATCGCGCCCCGCACACCGGCACGATGGCCTTCGGGATCACGTCCGACAATCTCACAGGCTTCGATTCGCTCCTCCTGGCGACGACCGGCCAGACCCGCGACACCTCGCCCGACGCGCGCCCGCTCGGCGGCACCGCGCGCGGCAGCGTGCAGTTGGCCGGCAGCCTCGACAGTCTGGAGACATCGAGCCAGTGGACGGTGGATAACTTCACCTGGCAGCGGATACGCGCACCGCAGCTCACCGGTATCCTGACCTGGCTGGGCGGACAGCGCCCGCAGCTCACCGTGTCGGCCGGCTCCGATTCCATCAACGTGGCGGGCTACGCCTTCCGGAAGGCGGGGATTCAGGCGCGGGGCTACGCCGATTCACTCGACTGGAGCGCTGGCACCGGCATCGGCACCACGGCGCAGATCGGCGGAGCCGGGCGCTGGTGGGCGTCCGGGCGAACATCGACGATGACCTTCGACAGCCTCACCGCCCAGCTGTCCGAGCACCGCTACCGGCTCCAGGCACCGGCCACGCTGGCGCTCGGCGATTCGTCCTTCGCGCTGAGCCCGATGTCCATCGCGGCCGACGACGGGTCGGGCAGCATCGATCTCGCGGGGACCGTCCCGGGCGATGCGGCGGGGCGGCTCGCCGTGCGGGTGTTGGGACTCGATCTCGACGACATCTACGGGCTGCTCCGGCGCGACACCGCCGGGGTCGATGGAGACATCGGGCTCGAGCTCACCATCGGCGGCACCGCTCGCCGGCCGACGCTCGAGGGCACCGCGACGATCGCCGATGGCCGGTTCGGCAGCTTCCGGGCGCCGTTCCTCGCCGGCACGCTGAAGTATGCCGACCGCCGCTTCACCACCGCTATATCGCTCTGGCGCACCGGCGACCGTGTGTTGCAGGTCGAGGCGCGGCTGCCGCTCGACCTCGGATTCCGCGGCGTCACCCGGCGCCGGCTCGACGGCCCGCTCTCGGTGCGCGCACGCGCCGACAGCATGGACCTGGGGCTCCTGGAGGCAATCACCCCAGCCCTTACCCGGGTGGCCGGGCGGCTCCACGCCGACGTACAGGTGGAGGGGACGTGGGAGGATCCGAAGCTTGCCGGCACCGTGGAGGTGCGCGGTGGGGCGATGTCGGTGCCGGGGCTGGGCGTGCGCTTCGGCACCGTCCGCGGCGGGGCGCTGCTTCAGGGCGACTCGGTGCTGCTCAAGGACGTGCTGCTCACCAGCGGCGGCGGCGACCTGCTGGTGGACGGCGGCATCCATCTCGAGAACCTGTCCCGCCCGGTGTTCGACCTCGGCCTCCGCGCCGAACACTTCCGCGCCATCGACCTGCGGAACTTCCTGGCGCTCACCGCCTCGGGCCGGCTCCAGCTCACCGGTCCGCTGCTCGGCGCGACGCTCACCGGAGCCATCACCGCCAACAGTGGTGTGCTCTACTTCGCCGACCTGGTCAACAAGCAGGTGATCGACCTCGAGGACCCGCTGAACGCGGCGCTGGTGGACACGACGCTGATCCGCCAGCAGGGGCTGGGCGACAAGTTCCAGAACCTGCTCCTCGACTCACTCGCCATCAACAATCTCCGGGTCCAGATGGGCAACGATGTCTGGCTCCGCTCCGGCGAGGCAAACGTGCAGCTCGACGGCACCGTTACGCTGGACAAGTCCGGGGCCGCCTACCGTCCCGCGGGAACCCTCAACGCGCTCCGCGGCAGCTACACCCTGAAGATCGGCCCCGTCACTCGCGAGTTCACTGTGGACCGCGGGGCCGTCACCTACTTCGGCGACGACCTCAACGCCGCGCTCGACATCCAGGCGCGGCACGTCGTCCGGCCGGTGCAGGGCGGCGAGGACATTCCGGTCATCGCCCGCATCGGCGGCACCCTGTTCGATCCCAGGCTCACGCTCGAGAGCACGCTCCGGCCGCCGATCTCCGAAACCGATCTGGTGTCCTACCTGATCACGGGCTATCCGGCGAACGAGGCCACGCTCCTCGGCCAGGGCGGCGCGCTGCAGACCGGGCTGGCGTACTTCTCCAGCGCGCTCTCCAGTGAGCTCGAGCGCGCGCTCATCCAGGACATCGGCGTACCGCTCGACCTGATCGAGATCCGGCCCGGCGTCACCAGCGGCCAGGTCTCCGGCCTCACCCAGCTCGCCGCCGGCTGGCAACTGGGTCGCAAGACATTCATCACGCTGAACGCCGGCTTCTGTCCCGACAACCTGAGCCAGTTGAGCTACCAGAACCTCGGCGCCGGTCTCGAATTCCGCTTCAGCCACGAATGGAAGCTCCAGGGCAGCGTCGAGCCCACGCTCCAGACCTGCTCGCCGCGCGGCGGATTCAACGCGATCACGTCCACCTCGCGACAGATCGGTCTCGACATCCTCTGGGAGCGGGAGTTCTGACGGTGGCGCGTGCGCTCCTCATCTCCAATCCCGCCGCCGCCCGGAACTCGCCCGCCGCCCTCGATGGCGTGCTCCGGGAGTTGCATGCCGCCGGCTGGAACACCGAGCCGGTCAGCACCACCGGTCCGGGCGATGCGCGGCTGCTGGCAGAGCGGGGAGTGCGCGACGGCGTGGAGATCGTGGCGGTGTTCGGCGGTGACGGCACCACCATGCAGGCCGCGGCCGCGCTCGTCGGCACCGACGTCGCCCTGGGCGTGATCCCCGGCGGCACCGGCAACCTGCTCGCGGGCAACCTGCGGGTGCCGGGCAATCCGGTCCGCGCGGCTCGGGCCCTCGCCCGTGGAAGCGCCCGCCGATTCGACCTCGGCCGGGTGGACCGGCCAGGGAGCGTCGAATATTTCGCCGTTGCCTGCGGAGCCGGCTACGATGCGAGGGTGATGGCGGCGACGCCGGCCGCGCTCAAGCGCCGCTGGGGGATGGCGGCGTACGTTGCGACGACGCTCCGGCTCATCGGCAACATCCGGAGCGCGTCGCATCGAATCGTCATCGACGGGGTGCGCTACGATGCCCACGCCGCGATGGTGCTGGTCGCCAACTGCGGAGAGGTCATCCCGCCGCTCATCCGGCTCCGGCCCGGCATCCTGCCCGATGATGGGCTGCTCGACGTCGTCGTTATGCGGGCCGACAACTTCTCCCAGAGCGTGCGCGCGGTGTGGGACCTGCTGCGGGTGGCTCCCGGTCTGCCGGGGGAAGGGACCTGGCTCGGCTATGCGAGGGGCCGTCAGATCAGCGTCGAGAGCGACCCGATCGAGCCGGTGCAGCTCGACGGCGAGCCTGGCGGCGAGACGCCGTTCACGGTCACCGTCGTGCCCGGCGCCATCCGCATCGTGGTGCCCGCCCGGGGCTGAACCACCAGTGGCGCCGGGGCTCCCGGTGACTAATTTCTAGGGGCACGCGCCTGCCGTTGACCCTCCACCAGGTGCCCAGATGGCTGCCTCGGTCCTGCTGATCGACGACGACGTAGCCGTGCTGCGCAGCATCGGTAACTACTTCGAGCGCAAGGGTTACGAGGTCACGCGCGAGCTCAGCGGCGAGGCGGGACTGGCCACCTTCGACCGGCTCCGGCCCGAGGTCGTGGTGCTCGACCTGCAACTGCCGGGAATGGACGGCATGCAGGTACTCGAGCACCTGCAGCAGCGTGAGGCCGCCGTCATCCTGCTCACCGAA
>JACDDX010000128.1 GCA_013816685.1 Gemmatimonadales bacterium | reverse complement strand
CGGCCACACCGGTGCCCGCGCCGAGGAGTACCACGATCTCGCGCGCCTCGCCGGGCGCCAGTTCGAGGACGCACTGGAGCGCCGAGCAGGGGTCGAATCCCGCGCCGGTGGTTCCGCTGAGCGCCGGCGCCGGGCCAGCCTCGCGACCGAGCGCGGCGGGAGTCGTCGTGGAGCCGTTCCGCCCTAGGAACTCGCGGCGATCGCCGGTGTGCGACGACACCGATTCGCTGATTGCGTGGACGGCGACGTGATCGGCGAACTGCGGATCGAAGAAATTCTGCGCGTAGATGGCGCAGGCGTCGGCGTCGTAGGTCGTGCGCACCTGGTGCTGGGTGTGCTCGCGCATGACGCCGAGCGCCCACTCGGCATAGGCGGTGACCGCGATCCGGCGAGGCCGGTCCTCGCGGTTAGTAAGGCGGAGCAGGGCGATCTTGACCGCGTCGTCCCTGGCGATGCCCAAGGTCAGGCGGGCAGCGATACCGCCGTGGAAGTGCTCGAACGACGACACGCCGGGCCCGTGACGGACGGTAAAGGCAATCGAGGGCGACGCCGGTGCGGGCGTCGCGCTCCACAACTCGCCGGTGTCTTCGTCGCGGAGGTAGATCGCTTCCCCGGCGGGATCGGCTACCGGATCGTTAGACCACGGCGTGAGGCGGAAGAAATAGCTGTTCTCGGCCCAGGTGAAGCCGCCGCCGCGCTCGGTAATCAGAAAGCCGGCGCGCGGATTGGCGATCACGTTGGACCACGGCGCCGGCGGCAGGCTGTCGCCGGTCACGCGAATCAGGTAGTCCCCTTCGGCTGTGACGCCGCCGAGCCCGTTGTCGAAGGCGAGGGGGAGGTCGTCGAAACGGCGGGTGGCCCGCGGTGCGGCGCCCACCGGAGGAAACGCCTTGGCGACACGGCGCTCGGCCGACGCGAGTCGCCGCGTGCGGCGGAGGCGCCACCGGCTCGGCGGTGCGACGTCGGCTGGCCGGGACAGGGCCCCGACTGCCTTGACGACTTCAACGGTCTCGACTGTCTCGAGCAGGCGGCCGAGGGCGCGGCCGTCGCAGGCGACGTGCAGGCGGGCGGTGGCGCGGAGCATCCGCAGGTCGTCGGGCGAGAGGATGTCGGGACGGCGGAGGAACACGCCCCCGGGCCGCTCCAGCGATCCTTGGCCGCTCGTGGCATATACGGCCGCGGTGACCTTCTCGTTGAGCTCCTGGGCGTACCCCGAAGGCAGAATGTTGAGCACCACGAGATCGACCATCATGCCGCGGCGGCGCCAGTACTGATGCGCCACCAGCAGCTGCCGCATCGTCGGCAACCCCTCGGCCGAGTCGATCGTCGCGAGCAGAATCGGCCAGTCCCCCGAGATGCCGTTGGACCAGAGTTGAGCCTGGGATCCCCGGTTCCGGCGCAGCTCGTCCTGGCCCGCGCGGAAGTCCGAGTCGCCGAAGAAGAGGTGCCCCGCGAGTTCCTGGAAGACGGCGGCTTCGGCCGGGGCGATGTCGAGGCTCCGCAGCTCGATCTGGGTCGAGGTCCAGGCCAAGTCGAGCGCGCGCTGCGCCGCGTGTGGATCGTGGTAGCGGTCGGCGAGCTCGAAGGCGCGCACCCGGCTGTCGGCCACGAGCGTCGTAAAGGCCACCGACGCGGACTGTCCCGGCGTGAGCCGGACCCGGGTTCTGAGCGCGAAGATCGGATCGAGCACCGCGCCGGTGGTTCCCGAGAGTGGGCCGTCATGCTCCAGCGTGATCGGATTGCGCACCGAGCGGCCGCGGCCAAGAAAGCGGGCGCGGTCGGTTTCACAGCTCACCGTGCCCACCCGGTGCTTGCCGGCATCGACGACGTGCACGCACCAGCGCGGCCGCTCGTTAGCGGAGCGGGGACGACGTGTCGAGGTGATGGCGGTGCACCAGTCGTGGTACTCGGTCTCGACGAACAGATTGGCGAAGGCGGGATGTGCGCGATCGGAATCCGGCGGCGCCAGCACGATCTCGCCGTAACTGGTGAGCTCGATCTCGCGGGTCGTGGAGCCGGTGTTGACGACGGTCACCCGCCGCACCTCGGCCGCATCGCCCGCGACGACGGCAATCTCGGTCCGGGTCTCGATCTCCCCGTCCCGGCGGTCGAAGGTGACCCGATCGGTCGCGAGCATGGCCCGGTAGCGGTCGGCGGGGGCACAGACCGGCTGGTGCGCCGCCGACCAGGCCCGTCCGCCGACGATGTCCTTGAGGTAGCAGAACTGGCCGGTGTCGTCGCGGGTGCCGTCGGCGCGCCACCGGGTGACTGCCAGGTCCTCGTAGCGGCTGTAGCCTGCGCCCGCGCCGGTGACCATGATCGTGTAAGGGATGTGGCCGAGCAGCGCCACCCGCGGTGTGGCGGTGTCCGGTGTCTCGACCTCGCGCACCGCTGGGCGCTCGAGCTCCGGGTCGGGCAGTGCTTCGTCCGGCCGCGCCGGTTGCGGGTCCTGGAGCACGAGTCGCCGGGGCACCCGTTCGTGCAGCAGCAGCTCGGCCGAGCGGACCATCGGGTCAGCGTGGAAACGCCGGGGCCAGATCTGCGCCCGAAGCGCATTGGCGAGCGCCACGAATCCCATGCCGATATGATGGGCCATATAGGTGTCGACGACGGCGAAGCGTTCCCCCGGCGCGGGCCGGGTGTAGTCCAGCGCGTCGCGAAACCCGTAGTCGCCGAGCGCGCCGCGCTTCTCCAGCGACGCGAGGTTGGCGAGCGCGCGTGCCGGGTCGACCGCCAGCGCCAGGATCGAGGCGTAGGGCGCCACCACGAGGTCATGGCCGAGCCCGCGCTTGAGCGCGAGGTCGGGCACGCCGAAGGCGCGGTACTGATAGGTGAGATGGCGGTCGCGAAGATTGTAGGCGCTTTCGCTCACGCCCCACGGCACGCCACGCTCGGCGCCATAGGCGATCTGCCGGCGCACGGCGGCGCGATACGTCTGATCGAGCACGGTGAACGGCAGCGAGTCCATGACCAGCGCGGGCATCAGGTACTCGAACATGCTCCCGCTCCACGACACCAGCGCGGTCTCGCCGGCGGCCCGCGTGAGGGTTCGTCCGAGGCGGAACCAGTGCTCGACCGGCACGTCGTCCTTGGCCACGGCGATGAAGCTCGCGAGTCTCGCCTCCGACGCCAGCAGATCGTAGTACGAGCTGTCCAGCGCATGGCTCGTGATCTGGTACCCGATCGCGAACAGCTCGCGCTCCCGATCGTAGAGGAAGCGGAAGTCCATCTCCACCGCGAGATCGTGTGCCCGCCCGGCGATCGCCTCCAGCCGCTGCAGCAGCTCGGCCGCGGCCGGCGTGGTGCCGGCCAACTGCCGGAGGGAGGGTGTGACCCCTTCGATCCCGGTCGAGCCGAGTCGCGCCTGCCACTCCTGATGCTCGGTCGCCAGGCGGACCGCGCGCCCGGTCCATTCGGCGGCCGGGGTGTCGGCGCCGTGCGTCCAGGCGGCCAGCATCTCCGGTACGCCGTCGAGCGGGCTGAGCACCGACGCGAGCGCGTCCGACGAAGCGAGCCAGCCGGAGGCGGGGATGGTGGCTCGGGCGGCGCGGAGTCGATCGTACGCGGTACGGAGCCTGGCGGAGCCGGCGGCAGTCGGAGCTGACCCGCTGGCCGATGTCGCCGCGTCGGCGGTGAGCAGGCGGCGCACTTCGTCGGCGGCGAGCGAGAGCGCCGAATAGAGGGCGCGACCCACCCGCCCGTCGAAGGCCGGCTCGTCGATCAGGCCGAGACACGCCTGGCGCAGCGCGATGAGGTGGCCCGCCAGGTTGCCGCTGTCCACGGTCGAGATGTAGCCGGGCTCGAGAACGTGCAGTTCGTGCAGCTCGTACCAGTTGTACAGGTGGCCGCGGAAGCGGCGCATCCGCTCGATCGAGCGAAGCGCCAGCTCCAGCCGGCGGGTCATGTCCTCGGCGGTGATGAAGCCGAGGTCGCAGGCGCTCACGGTCGACAGGAGCTGGAGACCGATGTTGGTGGGCGAGGTGCGCATGGCCACCACCGGCGCCGGGCTGCGCTGAAAGTTGTCGGGTGCCAGCCAGTTGGTCTCGGCGGTGACGAAGCGCTCGAAGAAACGCCAGTGCAACAGCGCGTAGCGCATTGCCTGTTCGCGAGCCGGCCGCGCGAGCCGGCGATCGCGGCGCACCGCCGGGGCACTGAGCGCGTGAGCCAGCGCGGGACTGGCCAGCCAGGCCGATACCAGCGGCAGGACGGCGATCGCGAGCTGCACCAGCGCCGGGCCGGAGCTTCCTCGCGCGCGCACGGTGGCGATGACGAGGAGCGCCAGGGCCAACACCACGGCCGGTGCCATGGTCCGCCACACCGCCTGCGCCCCGCCTCCGGATGCCTGCTCGACCTGAGACGCGGTCTGCCACTCGAGCAGGTTGCGCCGCGTCACCATCAGGCGCCACAGCGTGCGCACGATCGCATCGGCCGACACCCACGCCTGATGCGGCAGAAACACGATCGCGAAGCCGATCTGGCGGAGGCTGGTGTTCGCGTCGCGCCAGACGGCGGCGTAATAGGCGCCGAGCGACTTGTCGAGCGGCGGCCGGATGACGGCGAGGAAGAGCGACACCAGCCATGGCGCCGCGATCGCGCCGATGCCGAGGAGCGTCCAGGCGACGGGCGAGCCGGGAAGAATCGTCCAGCCGGCGACGATAAAGGCGAGCTCGGCGATCTCGAGCAGGCTGCGCCGCAGGTTGTCGAAGATCTTCCATCGCGAGAGCAGTGACAGCCGGTTCGGCCCCCAGCCATCGGGGCCGGGCACCCGCGGCGTCATCCAGCGCAGCAGCTGCCAGTCGCCCCGGATCCAGCGATGCTTCCGCCGCGTGTAGGTGAGATAGCGGCTCGGGTAGTCATCGTAGACGATGACGTCGGTCGCGAGCCCCGCCCGGGCGTAGCTCCCCTCGATCAGGTCGTGGGAGAGGAGCGTGTTCTCGGGAAAGCGCCCGGCCGTCGCCTGCTCGAAGGCGTCGAGATCATAGATCCCCTTGCCGGTGAAGCTCCCCTCGCCGTAGAGGTCCTGGTAGACGTCGGAGACGGCGGTCGTGTACGGGTCGACGCCCGGGTGCCCGGAATTGATGGCGGCGAAGTGTGAGCGGTGCGCGCTCGGCAGCGAGATTCCGACGCGGGGCTGGATGATGCCGTAGCCGCTCTCCACCCGGCCGCGCGCTGGATCGTAGACCGCGCGGTTCAGCGGGTGCGCGATGGTCCCGACGAGCAGCGGCGCGGCGTCGGGCGGCAGCACCGTATCGGAGTCCAGGGTGATGACGTAGCGGATCTGGCTGAGCGGCGCGCGGGCGCCTTCGACGACGGTAAAGGCGCCTGATGCGCCGCCGCGCACGTACTGGTTGAACTGCGCCAGCTTGCCGCGTTTCCGCTCCCAGCCCATCCACACGCCCTGGCTGGGGTTCCATTGCCGGGGGCGGTGAAAGAGGTAGAACGCATCGCTGGTCGCCGGCGCGTAGCGCGCGTTGAGCGCGCGCACGCCCTCGACGGCGGCCTGGAGGATTGCGTCGTCGCCGTCGCGCCGTTCGGTCCGCGCGTCGGTGAAGTCGCTGAGCACCGCGAAATGAAGGTGGGCG
>JACDDX010000127.1 GCA_013816685.1 Gemmatimonadales bacterium | reverse complement strand
CTTCCAGACTGGTGAGCAGATTCTCCGCCCGCCGGACACCCCACGGATCCGCTACCGCCTCCGTCGCTCCCGACGGGCGGCCCGTGCTGCCTTCACTCGCCGACTGCTGCCTGGGACTCAACGATTCGGTCACGTGTGCCCCCACCCCTTCCCCACCACTGTGGAGCGCTGACGGTTGAACCAACAGGCGCGGGCCGCGGGGGCCCGGCGGGACGACGGCGCTCAGGACGGCGCCGCGACGAAGTTGCGGCCCGACGCCTTGGCCCGGTAGAGCGCCCGGTCCGCCGCGACCAGCAGGTCGGCAGCCGACGACTCGCGCGGATCGAATTCGGCGAGTCCGACGCTCACGGTGACCAGCCCCGTCTCGTAGCCCAGCCGCCGCCCCACACCCTCGATTCCCGCCCGGAGCGCCTCGGCCACCCGCGCCGCGCCCTGGAGATCGGTCCGGGTGAGGATCACGACGAACTCGTCGCCGCCGTAGCGCGCCGCCACGTCCGAGGCGCGCACCGCCCCGCGGATCTCGCCGGCCACCGCCCGGAGAATGTCGTTCCCCGCCTCGTGGCCGAATTCGTCGTTCACCTGCTTGAAGCGGTCGAGATCGAGGAACAGCACCGCGAAATGCTCCCCGCTGCGCTTGCACCGCTCCGCCTCGTAGGCCAGCCGTTCGCGGAGCACCCGGTAGGTCGAGAGCCCGGTCATCGCGTCCGTCGCCGCCGCCCGCTGCGCGTCGTCCGCCCGGCGCTCCTGATACGGCATGCACTGCCGCAGCGAGGCCCGGCCCAGCGCCGCCGATTCGGCGAACCGCCGGCAGCTCTCGTAGCCGCATGCCTGGCAGTCCCACGGCCGGCCGTCGGGACCCAGACCGATGTGCGACAGCACCGCCGCGACCGCCTCCGGGTCGGGCTCGAACCGCCGCGGCGTGATGGCGAAGACCGCGCCCACACTGGCGACGACGGTGGTGTCCACCACCGGCTGCCGGCTCCTGGGCGGCTCCGCGCTGGCCACCAGCGCCCGCCGCCACCACAACTCGTCCTGCGGCCCCGAGAGCGGATGGTCCAGCGACCCTTCGGTCGCCAGGATATCCACGAATCCCAGGTCCAGCCGGTCCACCGTGACCGCGCGCGAGAGTCCCCGCAGCGCCGCCAGCCCGCGAAGCTTCCGGAACCGCTGGCTCGACTGCCGCGCCTCTTCCAGCAGCGCGAGCGGCAGCCCGCCCGCCGCGCTCAGGTGCCGGCGATGCTCCGACGGCACCCGGTGGAAGAAGGTCGGCTGACTCGGGAGACTCACTCCGCGCATGCGGAAGAGCTGCTCCAGATCGCTGAAGCTGATGGCCGCGTCGAGTTCGGGTGTGGTGACCGGCGGGCAGACGTCGGCGAAGACGATCGGCATCCCGGAATCATGCGCCGCCCGCAGATATCGGGCCTCGGCGACCGCCGGGATGGTGACCGGCGCCAGGTAGGGCACCAGCTCGGGGTATTGGGTGCGGATGGTGTCGACGATGACCGGATCGGTCGAGCGGATGAGGGTGCCCCAGGGCTCGTCACGCCAGAGCTTAAGGTATTCGGCCGCAACCAGTTCGTCGCCGATGACGCCCCGGGAGACGATCCGGAATCCGGCCTCGTAGCAGGCGTTGACCAGCTGCTCGGGCGTGGCCGGATAAAAATGCGCCGCGGCCTCCTGGCTCAGGATGAGCACCCCTTCGCCCAGCGCCGCTATTGCGAGCGCCCGCCCAATCTCGCCATTCACCTTGACCGCGTCGTGCTGGCAGCTCGGCACGCACTGACCACAGCGCACGCACGATTCATCGACGATCTGCAGGACCGGCGGCTCATCCTCGACCAGCGCGATGGCGTCGGTGGGGCATACGCGAACGCATGCCAGACACGCGACGCACCGGTCGGCGTCGATGACGAAATTCAAATCGTAACCGCCGAGTGGAAGCTGAGTGGAGAGGATCCTACCCTACGAATTTGACGGGCGGGGCTCGCACTGTCAATAGAGCGGGCATGCAGGGCATTCTTACGGTAACATCATTCCAGCCGATAGGTTTTGATCTTCCGGTACAGGGTCCGCTCGCCGATCCCCAGCACCTCCGCCGCCCGCCGCCGATTGCCGCGATACTCCCGGAGCGCCGCCTCGATCGCCGCGCGTTCCACCTCCGCCATCGTCATCCCGGATCGGTAGACCACGGTGTCGTCGCCATTTCCGTCGGCGGCGGTCATGACGTCCACCGCCGGTGAGTGGTCGCCGAGCTCGATCACCTGCACCCGCTGCGGATGCTCGTCCAGGCGGCGGCGAAGCTCTTCGACCTGCAGCCGGAGATCCAGCAGGCTCCTGAGGATGAACTCGAACTCCTGCCCCGGCATGTCCCGGCCCTGTCCGGGGATCCGCACCGGCAACAGCGTTCGCGCGCCGTCCAGGATGTCGCTTGGTATGTCGCTCGGCCGGATCTCGCTCCCCGGCGCCAGCACCACCATGCTCTCGATCAGGTTCCGGAGCTGCCGCACGTTCCCGGGCCACGGCGCGTTGACGAGCTGCTGCAGCGCGTCCGCCGTGATCCCGCGAAACTCGCGGTCGTGCTGCTTGGCGAACTCCCGGATGAACCGCCGCACCAGCAGCGGGATGTCCTCCCGGCGCTCGCGCAGCGGCGGCAGATAGATGTTGAGGACGTTGAGCCGGTAGTAGAGATCGTCCCGGAACTCGCCCAGCGCCACCGCCTCGCGGAGCGCCCGGTTGGTCGCCGCGATGACGCGCACGTCGACCTTGATCGGCTGGGTGCCGCCCACGCGGAAGAAGGCGCGGCTCTCGAGCACCCGCAGCAGCTTGACCTGCGTCGCCGCCGTCATCTCGCCGATCTCGTCCAGGAAGATCGTCCCCGTGTCGGCCAGCTCGAAGCGCCCCAGCCGCCGCTCGGCCGCGCCGGTGAACGCGCCCTTCTCGTGACCGAAGAGCTCGCTCTCCAGCAGCGCTTCCGGCAGCGCTGCGCAGTTCACCGCGATGAAAGGCCGCCCCCGCCGGGGCGACAGGTCGTGCAGCCCCTTGGCGACCAGTTCCTTGCCGGTGCCGCTCTCGCCCTGGATCAGCACCGTGCTCGAGACCGGTGCCATCTGCTCGATCTTGACCAGCACCTCCTGCACCGCTGAGCTTTCGCCCGCGATCCCGGTCCGCTGCTGCAGCCGCCGCCGCTCAATCAGCCGGCGGGCGGTCGCCACCGTATCGTCGGGCGCGACCGGCTTCACCATCGTCTCGGTCACGCCGAGCCGGCCCACCCGCTCGGCGCGCTCGGAGTCGGTCGGCTCGAGCAGCGCCAGCGTACTGATCTCGGATTCGCGGGCCAGCGCGGCGAGCTGCGCGGCGTGCGGCTCGTGCACCGCACCGGTCAGGACGACGGTCTCGGGATTCTCCCGGCGGAGAGTGCGGGCGACGTCATCCAGGGAGGAGAACATCGCGGTCGAGAAGCCCGCGGCCTCGAACGCCGCATTGAGCCGGACGGCGGTCTCGAGGTCGTCCATGGTGATGAGTATCTGTGACGCCATCAGCCATGCCCCGTGCGCGCACCGCGCACCAGCTCGACCGCATGGTCGGCCAGATCGTCGAGCACGGCGAGGCCGTCCTTCACCCCGCCCGGGCTCCCCGGCAGATTCACGATCAGCGTGCGCGCCCGCACGCCGGCTGTCCCACGCGAGAGCGCGGCGCGCGGAAAGCGCGGATACACGCTCATCCGGAGCACTTCCGCGATACCGGTGGCTTCCTTGTCGAGCACGGCGCGGGTGGCTTCCGGGGTGACGTCGCGCGCAGTCAGGCCGGTGCCCCCGGTGGTGAGCACCAGATCGGCTCGGTCGCCGTCGGCCCATCCGGTCAGCACCGCGGCGATTGGTCCGGTCTCGTCGGGCACCATGGCGCGCTCGGCCAGCGCGTAGCCGCGGCGCTCGATCCACGCGGCGATCGCGTCGCCCGACGTGTCGGCCCGCTCGCCCCGGCTGCCCGCGTCGGAGATCGTCAGGATTGCGACCCGCACCGGTGATCGCCTACGGCCGGACGGCCGTGTCCGCCGCTGGCCCGGCGGCGGGCCTCGACGGCCGCCCGGCGGTGCCGCGCTTCCAGAAAGGACGGCTCACCACTTCGGCCGGGATTCGCTCGCCGCGGCACTCGACCTCGAACCGCGTACCCGGCGTCGCGGCCTCGGAGGGGAGGTAGGTCGTCCCGATGCCGACGCCGAGCGACGGACTCATGGTGCCGCTCCGCACGATGTCGGTGTTGCGGTCGTCGAGATGCACCGCATACCCGTGGCGGGGAAAGCCACGACTTTTGAGCTCGAAGCCGACCATCTTCCGGGTGACGCCCCGCCGCTTCTGGGCTCGGAGCGCGTCATCACCGAGGAACGGCGCGCCTTTGTCGAGCTTGACGATCCAGCCGAGCCCCGCTTCGAGCGGCGTGATGGTGTCGTCGATCTCGTTTCCGTAGAGCGCGTAGCCCATCTCCAGCCGGAGCGAGTCGCGCGCGCCGAGGCCGATCGGCGTAGCGCCGGCGGCGGTGACGGCGTCCCAGATGGCCACCGTGTCGCGGTCGCGGCAGTACAGCTCGAAGCCATCCTCGCCGGTGTAGCCGGTGCGGGAGACGAAGCACTGGGCGCCCGCGATCTTCAGCACGGCAAAGCGGTAGTAGCCAATGTCGCTGAGCGCGCGGTCGGCGAGCGGCTGCAGCGTGACCTGCGCAGTGGGCCCCTGCACCGCCAGCAATCCCACGTCATCGGAGATGTCCTTGAGCCGGACGTTGATCCCGCCCTTCTGCCCCACGATGTGCGACCAGGCCCGCGCGCGGTTCGACGCGTTCACCACGATCATCAGCTTGTCGTCGAACCGGTAGACGGTGCAGTCGTCGACGAACGTGCCCTGCGGGGTGAGCAACGCCGAGTACTGCACGCCGCCCGACTCCAGCACGCTGACGTCGTTGCTGGTGATCCGGTTGGCGAATGCATTCCGGTCGGGGCCCGTAATCTCGAACTCGCCCATGTGTGACACGTCGAAGATCCCCACCCCGCTCCGCACCGCCTGATGCTCGGCCAGGATTCCGGTCGGGTACTGGACCGGCATCGTCCAGCCGGCGAACGGCACCATCTTGGCGCCCAGTCGCACGTGGGTGTCGTAGAGCGCGGTCCGGCGCGGCGACTCGCTCACGCCGCCCGCCGGTTCTGGCACAGCAGCGTCGCCAGAATCGCCTTCTGGACGTGCAGCCGGTTCTCGGCCTCGTCCCAGACCCGCGACTGCGGTCCTTCGATCACCTCGTCGGCCACCTCTTCGCCCCGGTGCGCGGGCAGACAGTGAAGAAAGATCGCCGACGGGTCGGCGAGCCGCATCAGCGCGGCGTCCACGATGTAGCCGTGGAATGCCCGCACCCGCTGGGCCGCTTCGTCCTCCTGCCCCATCGAGGTCCACACGTCGGTGGTCACCACGTGGGCGCCGCGCACCGCGTCGCGCGGATCGGTAGTCAGGGTGATCGAGGTGAGCTGCTGGTTCCGCTCAAGGATGACGGCGTCGGGCCGGTAGCCCGCCGGGCAGGCGAGCCGGAGTGCGAAACCGAGGCTGCCG
>JACDDX010000126.1 GCA_013816685.1 Gemmatimonadales bacterium | reverse complement strand
CGCCTGGAAGTGGACCTTCGCCGACGGCTCGACCAGCACCTCGAAGAATCCCTCGCACAGCTACGCCGGCTCGGGCACCTACAAGGTGACGCTGACCGCCACGGACAACGACGGCGCCAAGGACAGCATCACGCATTCGGTGACTGTCGCCCGCTGAGTCGTCGCAACGCAAATCGGCCCGGCATCCTCCATGGGATGCCGGGCCGGTTTGTTGTGGGAGCGGGGCGCTAGACGGTGCGGCGGCCGGTGATGAAATTGATCAGGAACACCACCAGCGCAATCACGAGAAGCAGGTGGATCAGGCCACCGGCCACGTGAAACACACCCCAGCCCAGAATCCAGGCCACGAACAGGATGATGGCAAGCCACAGCAGCATGGGAAGATCTCCCCGGGAAAAGGACGACCGCACGCCCGCGGCGGCAGGTGACCGGCCCAGCGGCGTATGTGATAAATAGTCTCGGCCCGGTCGGCCGTCTGTGACCGCTCTTACATTGGCGTCGGGCGTCCCTCGCCATGCGCGGCCGGTTCCGTCGGCTTGGCGGGACGTGTAGCTTGCCTTGCTCGTCGCCCGTGCTCCGTCCTGCGGCCGAATCATCCCGAGGCTTCGATGCTCCAGAACCTCCGCCGGGCGTTTGCCCGATGGCGCGCCACCCGGTCGGCTTGGCTCTGGCCGTTGGGTGTGGTCATGCTCATCGGTGCCGGAGTGCTCGCGATGCGCTGGATCGTCGCGCGGGCGCCCGCCCCTGCGGAACTCGCCTACTCGACCTTTCTCCGACACCTCGATGCCGGCACGGTCAGTCGCATCACCATCATCCCCGAGCACGAGGTGCTGGGGATCTGGTCGCGCGGCGCGGACGGGGCCCGGGCCGGCTCCGCATTCCGGGTGATCTACCCGACGGCGGACGTGACGCCCGTGCTCGAGCGGGCGGAACGCGCCGGCGTGCCCGTGACGATGGAGGAGCCGGGGCAGAATGGTGACTTCGCCCGTCAGCTGGGTCTTACCGCCCTCGTGCTGGCGGGAATTGCCCTGATCCTCCGCCGCCAGACCAATATGGGTGGCGAGATGGGCGAGATCGGCTCCAACGTGCGATCGCGGACCACCTTCGCCGATGTTGCGGGCAACGACGGCACCGTCGCCGAGCTGCGCGAGCTGGTCGAGTTCCTCAAGACGCCTGAGCGGTTCCACTCGGTAGGAGCGCGGACACCTAAGGGCGTGCTCGTCTTCGGGCCGCCCGGCACCGGCAAGACGCTCATGGCCCGGGCCGTGGCCGGCGAGGCCGGTGTTCCCTTCTTCGCCATCGCGGGCAGCGAGGTCACCGGCTTCCTGGTGGGCCTGGGTGTGGCGCGGGTGAAGAAGCTGTTCAAGAAGGCGCGCCGTCGGGGTGGGGTGATCTTCATCGACGAGCTCGACGCCCTCGGCGGTCGCCGCGGCCGGAACCAGAGTCACAACGAGGACGACCGCACGCTCAATCAGCTGCTGGTCGAAATGGACGGCTTCTCCCCGCGCGAGCAGGTGCTGGTCCTCGGCGCCACCAACCGGCAGGAGACGCTCGATCCCGCGCTGCTCCGTCCCGGCCGGTTCGACCGAGCGGTCACCGTGGGACTGCCGACGGCCATCGAACGCGAAGCGATCCTCCGGCTCCACGTGCGCCAGCGGGGCGTGCCCATGGGAGCGAGCGTCGATCTCGCCCGGCTCGCCCGGCTGATGCCCCAGACCAGCGGCGCCGAGCTGGCGAATCTGGTGAACGAAGCCGCGATCGCGGCCGCGCGCGAGGACGCCGTCACCGTAGAATGGAGCCACGTGGAGCTGGCGCGCGACCGGCTGCTCCTCGGCAAGGAGCGCACGGGGTTCAGTGCCACCGACGACGAGTGGCGGGTCGTCGCGATCCACGAGGCCGGTCACGCGCTGGCCGGCGTGCTGTTTCATGCCGAGGACGGCCTGCACAAGGTGAGCATCCAGCCACGCGGCCAGGCCATGGGCGTCGCCCATTTCTCACCGGGCGAAACGGTCCTCCACTCCCGCCGCTACCTCGAAGGGCAGATCTGCAAGGGCCTCGGCGGCCGCGCCGCGGAGGAAGTGGCGTTCGGCACCGAGGCGGTCACCAGCGGCGCCAAAGCCGATCTCCAGCACACGACGCGGGTCGCGCGGGAGATGGTCTACAAGCTGGGCATGGGAACGACGACCGGCCTGGTGGCCTTCGACGAGCGGGAGAGCGCGGGGGCGGTCAGCGCGGAGCTGCACGCCTCGATGGACCGCGATGTCGGCGCCCTCGTGGAAGAGCTCTACTCCCGCGTGCGGCAGGCGATCGCCGAGCACCGATCGGCGCTCGAGGCGCTGGCGAAGTGCCTGCTCGAGCGAGAGACGCTCGAAGGGGCCGAGGTGATGGCCCTCTTCACCTCGCACGGCGTGATCATGCGGACGTCGTCGCGCCTTCGAGCAGCAGCGGGGTGAACTCGAAGGCGTTCGTCGCGCCGTAGTTGCCATGGCAGTTATTGAAGATGACGTGCACCATGCCGGCCCGTATCGCCGCCTCCATCGCGCTCCCTGCCCAGGGCGCCAGCTCGTCCCGTGGATACAGGTAACGGTACCGCTCGGTCGCGGGGTCGTTCCGCGCTTCCCAGGTCGCGCACCGCCGGCCGTGAAAGCGGAAGACCGCGAGCCGCTGGGAGGTGATGGCCACCCGCGGCGGCACGCTGCTCTCGAAGCCCTGCGGGGCATCCACCACGACATAGCTCAGGCCGAGCGACTCCAGCAGACCGAGCGCCCGCCGGGCATGCCGTTCGTCCAGCCAGTCACGGTGCCGAAATTCCACCGCGCCGGGGATGTCGCCGAGTCGCTCGCGGGATCGAGTGAGCGCCCGTGCTCTCCCGCGAAGGGGTGAACCACCGTGGATACTGGAGCAGGATAGCGCCCAGCTTCCCGGCCTCCCGGAGCGGGGCGATGGCATCCAGGAAGCGCCGCCAGATTTCGTCATGCAGCGCTGGCGGCAGGTCGCGAGCGTACAGCCGATCGGTCGCTGCCCGCTGTTGCGCCCACCCGCGCGGCAGCGCGCGCCGGAGCCAGTCAGGGAGGCGGCGGACGTCGGTGCCGTGCCCGGTCATCAGCCCGTGCGCCTTGACGTTGAAGATGAAATGGTCAGGCGTGCGCGCGGCCCACGCCGCTGCATTGGCGCGGGTCGGCAGGACGTAGTAGGTCGAGTCCACCTCCACCAAGGGAAACAGCGACGAATAGTACCGCAGCCGAGCCTCCGCCGATTCGACGCCCGGCGGGTAGAAAACCCGGGTCCGGGTCAGGGTCGGGTCGGTCCACCCCGCGATGCCCACCAGCACCCGTCCTCCCCCCGGTACCGTGACACCCAGTGGGGCACGCCGTGCGACCTGTTCGCCACGCTGCCGGGCGGCCTCGAGGCCGGGATCGTACCGGGAATGCCACCCGGGGACAGTCGCGGGCTCTGCCGGAGCGCGCCGCGCTGGCCCGGGTTCCACCGCCGGCTCGACGATCGCCGCGCAATCGCGGGGCAGCGTCTCCGCGGCGCGTCCCTGTTCCGCCAGCATTCGCGCGACTCGCCCGGGCGCTCCGCGGGCCAGCTCGCGGATGAGCCGTGCCTCCGGCAGGTTCCGCCAGTAGCGGATCGCCATCTCGGAGCGCATCTGCGAGAGGTTGAGCCGAGCGGGATTGAACGTCCCCGCGTAGTATGTCCGCCAGAGCGGCTCGAGGTGGTCGGCGGCCGGCACCGCGCCTCGGGGCAGACCGGGAGAGAAGGCCAGCTCTCGCGTGTCCCAGTGGGCGCAGCGCTCGGGCGTGAGGATGGACCAGCGCATCGAGCGGAAGCGGCGGCAGAAGAAGGGCGCGGCCCGCTCGACCACGTGGTGGGCCGGCTCGAACCAGGCGACGTAGCGGGGCGTCTGATCGCCACCGGCTACGGTGCGGAACCGGACGAACGCTTTCATTTTGTGCGCAGCGCGCCGCACGTCCCGATCCATCTGCAGCACCCGATGCACGTCGACATCGGTCGCCACTTCGAGGAGATGCCGCTCGTCACCGGTGAGCCGCCACAGTACGCGGTACAGCGCATCCCAGCGCCCGGGAGCGCGATGACAGCTCACCGACGCGGCGAGCCTGAGGAACTGCCGTGGCACACTGGCGGCCGCGCGCCCGTGCACGTCAGGCGCACCAGCCGACTCCAGTGCCGCGTACTGCTGGCACCCGGTAGGGTCGTTTGGACGCCACGTGATGTCGGCGGGCGCTACACCCTCGACCAGCAGTGCGCGTGCGGCGCTCCGCCAGCCATCGACCGATGGGTCGAACGTCACCTCCATCACAGTTCGCCGTGCCGGGCCGATGCTGCCGCGGAAAACAATTCGAGTTGCGACGCACGGGTCAGGCGCGCACCCAGCGCGGCAGCGTCGAATACCGGTCCGGTGGGCACGTGATCGGGCAGCACGACGAACGGCCGGGCGCGATGGAGGGCGACTCTGAGGCGGCGCAGGTCGTCGAGTCGAAGCCGGGTCCACCCGCGGGCGGCAATGATGCGATCCACGCTCCGGACCCCGACTCCGGGAATGCGCAGGAGATCCTCCCGGTCCGCGCGGTTGACGTCGATCGGAAAACGCTCCGGGTTCCGCAGCGCCCACGCGAGCTTCGGGTCGACGCGCAGTTCGAGCTGCGGCGCCGACTCGTTCGCCAGCTCGCCGGCACCGTAGCCGTAGAAGCGCATCAGCCAGTCGGCCTGGTAGAGCCGGTGCTCGCGGAGGAGCGGGGGGGCGGCCGAGGGCAGGTCGGGCGAGGCGTCCGGAATCGGGCTAAAGGCGGAGAAATAGACTCGTCGGATCTGCTGGCTCCGGTAGAGCGTCGCGGTGGCGTCCAGGATGACCGCGTCGGACGCATCGGTGGCGCCGACGATCATCTGCGTAGCCTGGCCCGCCGGCGCGAACGTGGGCGCTGCGGTGTGCGACCCCTTCGCCCCGCTCCGCGCCTCGGCGATTCCGTCTCGGACGAGATCCATGGACCGGCGGATCTGCACCAGCTCCTTGTCGGGTGCTAGCGCATCGAGATCGCGCTGGCGCGGCAGCTCGACGTTAATGCTCAGCCGGTCCGCCCAATGGCCCGCCTCGAGAATGAGGTCGGGGGAAGCATTCGGGATGGTCTTGAGATGGATGTAGCCCCCGAACCCGTGATCGGTTCGGAGTCGGCGCGCCACCTCCACGAGCTGCTCCATGGTGGAATCGGGCCCCCGGATGATCCCCGAGCTGAGAAAAAGCCCTTCGACATAATTGCGTCGGTAGAATTCGAGGGTGAGCCAGACGACTTCGTCGGGTGTGAAGCGGGCACGCCGCACGCCGCCGGAGCGGCGGTTGATGCAGTGGGCGCAATCGTAGATGCAGTAGTTGGTCAGAAGCAACTTGAGCAGCGACACACAGCGTCCGTCCGGTGTGTAGCTGTGACAGATGCCGAGCCGCTCCGTGCTGCCGACGCCGGTGCCGCGGGCACGCCGCCCTCGCGAGCCGCTGCTGGCGCAGCTCGCATCGTACTTCGCGGCGTCTGCCAGGGCTGCCAGCTTGGTGTCGAGGTCCATACCTGAACATACACCGAAAGTCAAAATCCGTTCACGAG
>JACDDX010000125.1 GCA_013816685.1 Gemmatimonadales bacterium | reverse complement strand
GTCACCGCCCCGAACAACCGGGTCGTGCTGCACTACGAGTCGGCCGAGCGCCGCTGCGAGCGGATGTCGGGCGGCGTGCCGGGCTGGACCTGGGGCGAGCTCGGGCCCATGGTCGGCGACCTCGATGCCATCTACCTGAATTTCATCTCCGGCTTCGAGCTCGCGCTGGGCACGGCGCAGGCGCTGCGTCAGGGTTTCGCCGGCCCGATCTACGCCGACCTGCACAGCCTTTTCCTCGGCATGCAGCACGACGGGATGCGGGTGCTGCGCCCCCTGCCGGATGCGCCGGACTGGTTCGCCTGCTTCGACGTGGTGCAGCTCAACGAGGACGAGATGCGCGAGCTCTCGCCCGATCCGCTGGCGCTGTCCGCGCGCGCCCTGGCGGCGGGGGTCAAACTCATGATCGTCACGCTGGGGCCGAAGGGCGCGGCGTACGTGGCGGCACCGGGGTTCGACGGGTGGCGTGGCCCCAGATTGTCACCCTTTGGCTCGCTGCACTCGCTCCGGGGTGACAATCTCTACGCGGTCCGCTCCGCGCTGATCGAGGCGCCGCGCATCGACGCCCTCGATCCGACCGGCTGCGGCGACGTGTTCGGCGCGTCAGCCTGTGCCCGGCTCCTGGCCGGTGACGGGGTGGAGAGTGCCTTGATCCACGCCACGCGCATGGGCGCGCGGAACGCGGCCTACCGCGGGGCCGGTGGACTCGCGGCCCATCTCCGCGGCGAGCTGGTGGCGTTGTGAGTGTGTCGCGATGACCCGGGTCGTCGAAATTCCGCAGAGCCTGGACGATCGGAGCTTCGATCAGCTCGCGGCGGGCATCGTCGACTGGCCGCCGGAGGAGAAGCTGCTGTTCGATGCCCGGGGAGCGCAGTGGGCGTCGCCCTACGGGCTGATCGGCATTCTCACGGCGGGTCAGGCGCTCGCGGAGGCAAAACGGGAGCGCCCGCTCCTGACCGTGCCCAACAGCGCCGACGTCAAGAGCTACTGGGCGCGCACCGGCTTCTTCCGGCACGCGGAGCAACTGTTCGAGCTGCACGGCCGCGCACCGCGGCCGCCCGCCTCGCCGCCGTCAGACGTGCTGCTCGAGGTGACGCCGGTGCGTGCGTCCGAGGACGTGCACTCGGTCGTGAACAAGATCTCCGAGACCGCGTCGCGGATCCTGCACACCGAGCTCGGCCTGGAAATGAAAGCGACGATGCGATTCAGTATGGCGCTTTCCGAGGCATGCCAAAATATTGTGGAGCACGCCGGGACCGGCGGCTGGGTGGCGGTGCAGACCTACAACTTCCGCCGCCGGCTGGGACGGAACGTCGTCGTCATCGCGGTGAGCGATGCCGGTATCGGATTCCGCCGGTCGCTCGAAGCCACCCACGCCAAGCGCTTCGGCGACCGCTGGGGTGACGGCACCGCGCTGGAGGCCGCACTGATCCAGGGCGTGAGCCGTTTCCGTGATCCGGGTCGCGGGCAGGGACTGGCGTTCATCAAACGGTTTCTCGACCAGTGGGAGGGGAAGATCTCGATTCGGAGCGGCACGGCGCGGCTCTCGATCGTGCCGCCGTGGGACGAGGACGTTCCGTTGAGCGAGCGCCTGCCGTTCTTTCCCGGCTCGCAGGTGCAGATCACCATCCCCGCGCAGCGGGAGCCGGTCCGGTGATCCAGACCATCTGCATCGGCGACCTGCTGCAGGCCGAGTTGGCGACGCCGTTCCGCCGCCTGCTCACCCGCCCCACCGGCGCGGCCATCCGGGGCCGCATCGAGCGCGCGCTGGCCGGCTCGGTCTGTCTCACCGCGCTGCTCGATTTCTCCGACATCGAGCTCCTCGATCTGAGCTGCGCCGACGAAGTGGTGGCCAAGCTCCTGATGGCCGTGCGCGACCGGGCCGAGCAGTACGTGGCGCTGTTCGGCCTGAGCGAGGACCAGCACGAGGCGATCGAGCACGTGCTGACCCATCACCATCTCGCCATCGCCGCCGTGCCTCCCGGCCGCAGCGCGCCGCGGCTGCTCGGCTGGGTGCCCGCCGACGCGCGGCATGCGTTCACCTGCCTCTGCACCTGGGGCCCGCTGCACCCGATCGGCCTGGCCCGGGCGCTGGGATGGTCCGAGAACCGGGCCGCCACCTCGCTCGAGGATCTCACCCTGCTCCGGCTCACCCGGCTCGCGGCCGGGCTGTACCACCCGCTCCCGCTGGCATGAGCCGTCGCCGCCTCGGCACATCGACGACGGCCATCCACGGCACGCCGCACCGGCGGGCCGACTGGACTCCGGTGGCGCCCGCGTTGTTCCAGAGCAGCACCTTCGTGAGTCCGGTCGGCTCTGACGAAGAGGTGCTCTACAGCCGTTACGGAAACAATCCCAACCAGATGGCGATCGCGAAGAAGTACGCGCTGCTGGAAGGCTCCGAAGACGCGATCTTCACCGCGAGCGGCATGGGGGCGACCGCGCTCGCGCACATCGCCGTGCTCCGGCCCGGCGACCACCTGATCTCCAGTGCGTGGATCTACGGCGGCACCCAGCGACTCTTCGACGAGGAGCTGGCGCGCTTCGGCATCGACGTGACCTACGTGACGCCCGATCAGCCGCGGCTCTGGCGCAAGTCGGTGCGGAAGGCCACGCGCGCCATCTTCGTCGAAACACCCACCAACCCGCTGCTCCGGGTCATCGACCTGGATCTGATCGCGCACATAGCCCGGGAATTCGGGCTGGCGCTGCTGGTGGACGCGACGTTCGCGAGTCCGGTCAATTTCCGGCCACTGGAACATGGCGCCGACGTCGTCATCACCAGCGCCACCAAGTATCTCAACGGACACAGCGACGTGATCGCGGGGGCCATCGCCGGCACCGGTTCGTTCGTGGAAGAGGTCAATCGGCTGATGCGGCTCTGGGGACAATCGATCGACCCGCACGCCGCCTGGCTGGTGGAGCGTGGCATGTGCACGCTGGCGGTGCGGATGGACCGGCACAACGCCAACGGCCTCGCCGTGGCGCGCTGGGCCGAGGCGCATGCAGCCGTGTCGCGGGTGCACTACCCCGGCCTCGCGTCCCACCCCGATCACGCTCTCGCGACGAAAGTACTCGACGGTTACGGCGGGATGGTCGGACTCGAGCTCAAGGCCGGCGCCCGCGCGGTCGAGCGCGCGCTCAAGCGGCTCAAGCTCGTCACCCACGCACCCAGCCTCGCTGGCGTGGAAAGCCTGATCTCGGAGCCGCGCCTCACGTCGCACCGCGGCATCGGCCCGGAGGGACGCGCCAAGATCGGCATTCCCGACGGGTTCCTCCGGCTGAGTTGCGGCATCGAGGATGCGGACGACATCATCGCCGACCTCGAGCAGGCGCTCAAATAAGGCTCTCGTGATCCGGCTGACGCATGTCGACAAGTCCTATCCCAACGGCGCGCCCGCCCTGAAGGACGTGAGCTTCCGCGTCCGCAAGGGCGAGTTCGTGTTTCTCACCGGGCATTCTGGCGCTGGCAAGTCAACGATCATGCGCCTGCTCTTCGCGGAGCAGCGGCCCACGCACGGCGAGGTGAGGGTGTCCGGCTACGACGTCGGCACGCTCAAGCCTCGGGACGTACCTCGGCTCCGCCGCCGGCTCGGCGTCGTGTTTCAGGACTTCCGCCTGCTGGAGGACCGGACCGCGTCGGAGAACATCGCCTTCGCGCTGGAAGTGACCGGGGCCCGGCCCGACACGATCGGCGCCCGGGTCATCCGGGTGCTGGCACAGGTGGGACTCACCGCCAAGGCGCGGGCGTATCCGCGCGAGATGTCGGGCGGGGAGCAGCAGCGCATCGCCATCGCGCGCGCGCTGGTGAACGACCCGGCGATCCTGCTGGCCGACGAGCCGACGGGGAATCTCGACGAGCGCGCCACCCGCGGTGTGTTCCAGCTGCTGCGCGACATCAACGCGGCGGGCACGGTGGTCGTGATGGCGACGCACGATCTCGACCTCGTCCGGCAGGCCCCCTACCGCACCATCGAAGTGCGGGAAGGTGCCATCGTCTACGACAGCGCCACCGACGATCCGGCCAGCGCGGGCGCGGCGGCGGAGGCAGAATGAGGCTCCTCACCCGCGAGGCGGTCCTCGCCTTCCGGCGCGCTCCGCTGCTGTCCGCGCTCTCCGTTACCACCATCGCCTTCTCGCTGTTCACCCTGGGGCTCTTCGGCCTCGTGGCGCTCAACCTTCGCGAGGCGCTGCGCGGCATCGAGGAGCGGGTCGAGATCGTCGCCTTCGTGCTCCACGGCACGCCGGCGGAGACGGTGACGCTCGCGACCCAGGATATCGCTGCCTTCCCGGAAGTGCAGCGGGTGAACTACGTCAGCGAGGACGAGGCGCTCGAGCGGGCTCGGCGCGAGCTGGTGGAGTTCCGCGACGCCTACCGCGACCTCCAAGTCAATCCGCTGCCCGCCTCCATCGAGGTGCGGCTGCGCGAGGGTCACCGCGATGCGGGGTCGGTCGAACGCGTGGCGGAACGGCTGCGAGGATTCGACTTCGTCGAGGATGTCCGCTTCGGGCGGGAATGGGTGCAGAAACTCGACCACCTGCGGAACATCACCGGCGTGGTCGGGGGCGCCATCGGGCTCGCCTTTGCCGCGGTCGCCATGGTCATCATCGGCGTCACCATCCGGATCACCCTGCTGCAGCGCGCCCGCGAGATCGCGGTCATGCGGCTGGTCGGCGCGACGAAGTGGTTCATCCGCGGTCCGTTTCTGCTCGAAGGCGCGCTCAAAGGGCTCTTCGGGGGCGCGTTGTCGCTGCTGCTCTGCTACGGCGGCTATCTGCTGTTCCGGGACAGCAGCGAGGGCACTCTCGCGGGCCTCGTCTTCTTCACGCCCGCGCACATGCTGCTCATCGTGGTGTTCGGCGTGCTGCTCGGCCTCGGCGCGAGCGTGCTCAGCGTCGGCCGTCAGCTTCGGAATGTGTGAGCACGGGCGGGCGAGCCCACTGGCTGTCACCCTGGAGCGAGCGCAGCGAGCGACAGGGACAGCGGGGAGACGATTGCAGGTCGCGATTGCAATGCTCCTGCTCGTTTCCCTCGGCGCAGTCCCTGCGCATGCGCAGGACAAGGAGCTCGAGCGCAGCCGGACCCGGCTGGAGGAGATCCGCCGCGAGCGGGACCGGCTGCAGGAGCAGCAGCGCCGGCTGCAGGGACAGGTGCACGAGGTGGGTGACGAGCTCAACATCATCGAGCGGCAGCGCGCGTCCACCGGGCGGATCGTCGGCGAGATCGAGCGCCAGATCGGCGGGCTCAGCTCGCAGCTCGACCGCTCCAGTGCCGAGCTGATCCTGGCGCAGGACAACCTGGCGGAACGGCGCGCCGTGCTCGACCGCCGGCTCGCCGAGATCTACAAGCGCGGCACCCTTTACACCTTCCAGGCGCTGCTGGCCGCCGAGTCGTTCGGCGATCTCCTCGCCCGCTACAAGTATCTCTATCTCACCAGCCGGCAGGATCGCGCACTCGTGGGCGACGTCGAGCTGCTGCGGAACCGGGTAGGTGGCGAGCGGCGACGCATTCTCGACGTGCGCGACCAGCTCGACCGCACCCGGGAGGAGCGCGAGGCCGAGTTCGCCAAGTACGTCGACCTGGCCCGCGCCCGGGCCCGCCGCCTGACCGAGCTGCGC
>JACDDX010000124.1 GCA_013816685.1 Gemmatimonadales bacterium | reverse complement strand
TCCGAGTGCAGCCGCGTGACGCGAAGAAAGATGAACGCATCGCCCCGGCGGTGACGGTGGCAGTGGAAGACGCCGCCGGGAATCCGGTGACGTCGCCCGGCTTCCAGGTCACACTTGATCTGGCGCGCTCATCCGACGAGCGCATCCGGCTGCGCGGAGACCTGTCGCGCCGCACAGAGGAGGGAGTGGCCGTCTTCGATGATCTGCGAGTCGACAGCGAAGCAGGTGATCTGCGACTGCGGGCACAAGCGGATGGGCTTTCGGACGTTGAGAGCGCGTCCTTCGAGATCCGGGACGACTAGCCGGGCCGTCCTGCTCGTGCTGGCCTGCCTCGGATGCAGCGGCGGCGAACTCACCTTACCCAACGGTGCGCCCGCCCGGTTGGAAGCGGTACGCGGCAATGGACAGACGGCCCCAGTCGGCGATGTCCTCGCCGAGGCGCCGGCGCTCGTGGTGCATGACGCGGACGGCGATCCGGTCTCCGGGATCATGGTGGATTTCACCGTGTCGCAGGGCGGCGGTCATGTCGAGAGGCCGTCGGCGGCTACGGACGGCTCCGGTGTTGCCACGGCGGGCGGATGGACGCTCGGCACCGCCCCCGGCCCCAACATCCTGCAGGCGAGTGTTCGGGCTGCGACCGACATTCTGCCCGTAACATTCACGGCGTTCGCTATCTCGGACGTTCCCAGCACCACGCAATCCACGATTGCGGCCGATCCAGCGGTGATCGCTGCGAGTCGCGGGTCGAACGCGAGCGCGATCGTCGTGACGGTGGTGGACCGCTATGACAATCCGCTGCCGGGGATCAGCGTCAGCCTGAGCGCCGAGCCTGCCGGGATCAGCCTCGAGCAACCCGCGCTGACCGACGGCGCCGGCAAGGCCACTGGCCGATTCAGCGCGACCCGCGCCGGCGAGCATACGGTGACCGCCGCGGTGGCTGGAGGAAGCGGACTCGCTGTGGTCGTACGAGTTCTGGCGGCGCCCCCGGACCCCGCGAGCACCACCGCCGAGGTTCCCGGAGGAACGACGGGGAGTCCCACCCTCATGCGGTTGCATCTCGACGACGCGTTCGGCAATCCTGTCGTGCAGTCGAGCCAAAGCATCTCGGCCGATCTGTCCGGTCCGAACGCCGGCGCCTCGTTCAGTCTGCGAGAGCTCGGCTCCGGGGAGTATCGGGTTGACTATACGCCGACCACGCCAGGCGACGACCGTGTGTCGTTGAGCGTGAACGGCGTTGCGGTTCCGGGCAGCCCCTTCGCGAGCCGGGTAGCCGTCGGGCCGGCCGATCCGTCGCACACGTCGGCTGACGTGCCGGCTTCACTGTCGTTGTTCGATACCGCCGATCTGGTCGTGACCGTGCGAGACCGGTACGGGAACGCGCTTGGCCGGGGCGGTGACGTGGTCGGGGTAATGGCCATGGCAGTGGGCGTGGAGACCGCGCTGAACGTTCTGGATCTCGGCGACGGACGCTACAGCACGCGCTTCAAGCCGGCGTTGCTGAGCACGTATACCTTGACGATCACCCTCAACGGCGGGCCCATTGCCGGCAGTCCGTACCGCACCAGGATCACACTCTTCTAGTGCGGGCTGAGTCACTCTCTGGCAATGACTTAGGCGCTCCTGAACCGGGGTTGACCACCTCTCGACTTCCCGGTATTATCATCGCCGCACGCCCTGGTGGTGAAACTGGTAGACACGCTATCTTGAGGGGGTAGTGCCGAAAGGCATACCGGTTCGAGTCCGGTCCAGGGCATCGTTTTGCTGCAGGGACAGGCGCAGCGCCATCGCTCAGTGTCGAGCGCCGGGTTGAATCCCCAGCGCTCGGCACTTATGGTTTCCACTCCTCCCGCCACTGTAGCTCAGGGGTAGAGCACTCGATTCGTAATCGAGCGGTCGTCGGTTCAATTCCGACCAGTGGCTCTCGCGGACAAACTTGCACAGGCCGTCGACTCAGTCGACGGCCTTTTCGTATCCCCATCTCCACCATTCGACCTGCTTCGCCCGTCGGGAGAAGTTAGGCGGAGATGGTCTTCCAGCGATTGCAGCGGCAGTGCCCGCACTCGACCGGTGCCGCAACGGCCGGACTTTCGGTGCGGGGAAGCGTCACCGTAAACTGGAAACCGCACTCGAGACAGCGCAGGGTCAGCGTCATGGATGGCGAAACTATGGAGGGCCGCCTTCATCGGCGGTGGCGCAGCCCACACCGAGGCGATCGCATCGGTCACACGCTCCGGCCCGTCTTGCGAGCGACTACTGCAGCGAGGCGGCCCTCGAAGCCAGGGCGATGCGAAGCGGATGGTCGCGGTAGATCGGCTGGAGCGCGAAGTAGCGAGTCAGCACCCGGGTTCCCGGCATCAGGAGTTCGTAGTGATCGAGAAGCTCCAGCCCCGCTGCTACGGATCCGATGCCAGCCCCCGTGGTCTGCAGAAAATGGATGGCGAATGCCACCGCCTCGGCCTGCTGCTCCCCGACGCTCGCGTAGCCATACCTTCTGGAGTCGTGCACCGGCTCGACTCCCGCCCACAGCGCTCGCAGCTCTGGGACGGAACGGCGTTGCCAGCGATGGGCCAGCTCGTGCGTGAAGGCGTGGCGTAGCTGCGCTTCGGACGTGATGCGGCCAGGGTCGAGGGCGAGCGAGTCGCGCGATGCGATGTATTCCCCAAGCCGCCCGCGGTCCCGTCCTCCCTTCCCGACCAGTCCAGCGCAACGTGCGGGTCTGCCGAAGAGTGTGTAGAGCGAGTCTGCGTACGCACCCGATGAGATCGCAGCTGCAAGTTGGACGGCGGCATCCGTGTCGGCTGGGTCCACCAGTGGTCTGTCGGTGCTCCACTCCTCCGAGCGCACCCGATCCAGCCAGGCGGGGTGCTGGGCGAGCTCCTGCAACGGTCCCGGCGATGCGGTTTCGAACACGCCGCCGTCGAGCCGAAACAAGTAGCTCGAATGTTTGCCCTCGTTTGCGACATACGCCAGCGCGACGGTGGTAGCGCGATGGTCGCGGGATCCGCGCCGTCGAACCGGGCCGACCAGCGGATAGCTTCCGAGGACCGCGCCTGCGGACGTGCGGAAGACGAGCCCGGTGTCGGTGATGATGAGTGAGCCGGTGATCGGCGGCAGACCACGCGCGGAGAGATAGCCGGGAATGACCGCGGTGACCAACGCAACGTCGATGGCGGTCGGGGCAGGCGGTCGGGCGCGCAAGGTATCGCTCGGCACGGAGGCCGCGGCGATGGTCGGCGCAAAGAGGAGAGCGGACGCGAGCGCGATCAGATGCAGCGCCCAGCCGCGGACGAGCAGGGTCCTCAACGCTGTGCGATGCCGTCCGCCTGATAGGCCGGGCTGTCGGCCATCGCGTCGCTGGCGTACCAGGTCGCGTGGACCAGGACTGCCATGAGCGTCACGATGAGGACGAACATGGCGCCAAGAATGGTCGCTGCCGCACGGTTCGAGACCGGGCTGACGGAGGTGGCAGTTGTCGCGGTCACGGGAGTCGCTCTCGAGGGAAAGAGGGAGAGGGCGGCGATGATCATGCGGGAATGCGGAGGCGCATGCCAGGCCTGAGGGCGAGTTGCGGCGGCAGGGCGTTGGCGCGGCGGATGGCGGTAACGGACACGCGATACCGTCGTGCGATGGCGGTCAGCGTCTCGCCTCGGCGCACCCGATGAGTCGCGTGAGTCGTTCGCCCGGGGCCGCGGGGGCGCGGTCCGCTGATGTGCGCGCCAGCTGCCCGCATCGCCAGCATCGAGGGCACCCCCGCCGCCGGAATGATCAGCCGGGTGCCGGCGCGCGGGCGGGAGGCATCCACCCGGGGGTTCGCCGCGCGGATCTCGGAGGCGGGCAGGTGGTAGCGGCTGGCGATGGTGCTGAGCGTCTCGCGTCGGCGCACGGTATGGAGCAGGTACCTGACGCGCGCCGAGCGGGGAAGCGCGGAATACTTCAAGGCTACCATCTCGCCCGTGCCCGCGGGCAACCGGATCACTGCGCGCGCACGAGGCGGAGTTGCCAGTCGGAGGAACTGCGGATTGAGCTCCCGAACCTGCGCTGCCGAGGTGCCGGCCAGGCGTGCGATGACATCCAGCCCGGTCGCGTCGTGGACCACCAGCGAATCGTAGGAGAGCGAGTGACCGCTCGGCGGTGCGAAACCGTATCGCGCCGGGTTCTTCGCAATGATGGCCGCGGCGATGAGCTTCGGGACGTAGTCCTGCGTCTCGGTGGCGAGCAGCTCCGTACCGGCCAGGCGGAAGAAGGCCGCATCGCTGGTGGCGACCGGCGTGGCGTTCGGGATAGCGGCAGGAGCGATGGGCACGTTCGCCTCGAGCGTGTCGGCATCGACCGACTCGGTCGAGTCCAACGATTCTTCATCGAGATCGGCGCCGAGTGTGTGCAGGTCCTCGGTCAGCGTGTCGGTGATGACCGGTTCTTCCCATTGCAGCTTGCCGAGGCTCCGCGACACTTTGCCCGCGCCGGCGTTGTAGGCCGCCGCCGCCAGGTACAGCGATCCGAACCGGTCGCGCAGGTCGCGGAGATGGCGAGCGGCGGCGTCGGTCGCCCGGATCGGGTCCCGGCGCTCGTCCACCCAGGAATCGACTCGGAGGCCGTAGCCCCGGCCGGTCGCGCGCATGAACTGCCACATGCCGACGGCGTTCGCGCGGCTGACGGCCTCGTTCGAGTAGCCGCTCTCGATGAGGGCGAGGTAGCCGAGGTCTCCCGGGAGTCCCTCGTCCTCGAACCGCCGGCGAATCAACGATTCGTATCGGACGCCGCGCGTGAGGAAGGCGGCCATGCCATGTCGGCCGGAATGCTGGAAGTAGCTCAGGTAGTACTGCACTCGGGGGTGCGTGGCGTAGCTGATGACATCGATGTCCCAGCGGACACCCTGCCCGTCGAACGCGGGCACGTCGCCGATGCCGGGGTCAGCCGCCGCGAGGGCGTTGAGTGCAGCGGCATCGCGCTCGGCGGTGGCGGCGCTGGCGGGCGAGACCGCGGCCGGGAGCGCGCTGTCCGTCAGAACTCCCACGGCCGGCGCCGCGGGGATGGCGGTCGGTGACGAAGGGGAGATCGCGGGCGCACATGCGCCCAACGCGAGCAGGGCGGAGACCCCGAGCGGGAAGCGGTTCATCGGTACCATTGAGAGAGGGGACGCGCTGATGGAAGTACGCACGCCTGTGCACGAAGCGAGCCCGCATCGCGAAGCGGCCAAGTGGTTGTATGGGCTGCGCTTGCGAGTAGCGATCGCGGTGCTGAACCACGCTTGCCAGGCATTCGGCACGGGCGGTGTGCGGTTCGCCGCATCGCGAGCGTTCCGCGTGCGCTCCGCGGCCGCACCGACATGGTGACCTCCGCGGCCGCTGCGCATGATCCATATGGCGCTCTTCGGGTGCGCGCGTTCCGCTGGTTCACCGTGGGCCTCCTGACGATGAACCTGGCGACTCAGCTGCAGGGGGTGGTGGTTGCCTGGCAGGTCTATGCGCTGACCCGCGACCCGCTGTCCCTCGGGCTGATCGGCCTGGCGGAGGCGGTGCCCTTCATCGGCGTGGCCCTGATCGCCGGCCATGTGGCTGACCGCATCAACCGGCTCCGCATCAGCCTCTCGGCCCTGGTGGTTCTGTTGGGCTGTTCCGGCGCGCTTCTC
>JACDDX010000123.1 GCA_013816685.1 Gemmatimonadales bacterium | reverse complement strand
AAGATCGCCTGCACCATGCCCTGCTGTTCGCGGGGAAAGATCTGCCGGATCGTCGCCTGCGCCGTCGAGAGCAGCGCCGCGCCGCCGGCACCCTGCATGACCCGCCAGAAGATCAGGGAATCGAGGCTGCGCGACGTGCCGCAGAAGAAGCTCGCCGCGATGAACAGCAGAATGGAAAAGGTAAGGTACCGGCGCCGGCCGAAGCGTTCGGTGAAAAACGCGGTCATCGGCAGCACGATCACGTTCGACAGGATGTACCATGCTGACCTAGCCGATCTCTTCCTGCGTGGCGCCTAGGTTCCCCGCCATCTGGGGCAGGGCGACGTTGACGATCGTGGTGTCGAGCACTTCCATGATCGCGGCCGTGATCAGTCCCAGCAGAATCAACCAGCGGTAGCGGGCCACGAAGACGGCGGCCGCGCCCGCCGGATCAGCGGTCATTGCGTCGGTCATGCCAGCACTATACTCGGTGCCGGCCACCGAATCCCAGCTTACCTTCCCGCCATGCCCCTCCTGCCCATCGCCGGCCACCAGCCGGTGCGCGCGCGGCTGCTCGACGCCGTGAACGCCGGTCGTCTGCCGCAGGTGCTGCTGCTGAGCGGACCGCCCGGCGTCGGTCGGCAGCGGCTCGCGCTCTGGCTCGCGCAGGCGGTGCTCTGTCGCACGCCGGAGTCCCGCCCATGCGGCCGCTGCCGCGATTGCCGCCTGGTGCTCGACCTCGCCCATTCCGATCTGCACTGGTTCGTACCGATCGCCCGGCCCAAGGCAACCGATCCGGCGAGGCAGGTGGACGAGGCCGCCGAGGCCATCGCTGAGATCATGGCCGAGCGACGGGCCCAGCCGCTGTACGCACCTCCGGACGGCATGGCGAGTCACAGCATCGCGACCGTGCGTCTGCTGCAGCGGCGTGCCTCGCTGACCGCGGTCGAAGGCGGCGCCCGCATCTTCATACTCGGTGACGCCGAGCGCCTCGTGGCACAGGAGTCGAACCAGGAGGCTGCCAACGCCCTGCTCAAGCTGCTGGAGGAGCCGCCGCCGGGAACGGTTTTCATCTTGACCGCGGTGGACAGCCGCCGGCTGCTTCCCACCATGCGCTCGCGCGCCGTCGCCATCCGCCTGGGCCGGCTGAGCGACGCCGAGGTCCGCGATTTCCTCGGCGCGAACCTCTCGCCCCCGCTGGACGCACCGGCGCTCGAGGCGCGCGTGGCGCTGGCGGGCGGCGCGATCGGCGCGGCCGTCGCCGCGGGAGACGACGCAGGCAAGGCGCAACAGGCGGCCTCGCAGTGGCTCGAGGCCATCCTGGAAGGTCGCGGCTCCGGACTCGAGCGGGCGATGCGCCAGCCGGCCTGGTCGGCGCGCGGCGAGTTCACCGCCTTGCTGGACGCGCTCAGCGACACCCTCGGCGAGGCGGTCCGGGGCGCGATGGGCGAGACGGTTCGTCGGCCGGTTCCGACCGCACTGCTTCGCTATCGGTCTCCCGCGCGGTTGCTCGACGCGCTCGGTCGCATTGCCACGACCCGTGAAGCCGCCCACGGCAATGTGAACCCACAGATCCTGCTGGCCGTCCTGGGCGAAGACCTCGCGGAGGTGCTGTGACGAAACTGACCCATCTCGATGAATCGGGCCGGGCCCGGATGGTGGATGTGGGCGGCAAGCCAGTGACGGAGCGGTCGGCAGTGGCGGGAGGTCAGGTCCGGATGGCCCGCGCCACCTTCGACCTCGTGGCCAGCGGCAGCGTCCCCAAGGGCGATGTCATCGCGGTCGCCGAACTGGCCGGTGTCATGGCCGCCAAGCGCACCGGCGAACTGATCCCGCTCTGTCACCCGCTCGGACTCGACGTCATCACCGTCGAAGCTCAGCCCGATAACTTGCTTCCCGGTATACAGATCGTCGCGACCGCCAGATTGGCGGGGCGGACCGGGGTGGAAATGGAAGTTTTAACCGCCGTCTCGGTGGCCTGCCTCACGGTGTACGACATGGTGAAGGCGGTAGATACCATGGCGGTCATCGAGAACATCCGGCTACTGCAGAAGCGTGGCGGTAATCGGGGCGATTGGCACCGAGAGGAGGCGAGCCGTGAAGCGACTGACGGTATACCGAGAACGATCGAAGCTGAGAACCGTGCGGGTGGTGCTGCGGGGAGCGCTGGTGCTGGCGATCGCGCTGAGTATCGGAGCGGTGGCGGGATGGACGAGGGGGGTTCGCGCGGCCGATGACGTCACCCGGCCCGACGCCGCCTTTGTCGACCGGCAGTTCTCCGCGCTGAACGATCAGGTGGAGGCCGCCCGCGGGGAGACGGCGGTGCTCAAACTCCAGCTCGTCCGCGCGACCAACATTCTCGAGCGCTCCGCCCGCTATCAGATTCCGGCCGATCTCTCGGCTGCGATCTATGACATCGCGCTGAGCGAAGGGATCGATCCGGCGCTGGGCTATCAGCTGGTGAAGATCGAGAGTCAGTTCAAGGGCGCGGCCCGGAGCAACATGGCCGCGTTCGGCTTTACGCAGCTGCAGGTTCCCACGGCCCGCTTCTACAAAGGCGATGTCACCGAGCGCGATCTGATGGATCGTGACATCAACCTGCGCATCGGCTTCCGCTTCCTGAATGACCTGCTTGTCCAGTACCATGGCGACAAGCACCTAGCGCTGGTCGCCTACAACCGCGGGCCGGCGAAGGTCCGCGAGATCCTGGCAGCCGGAGGCAACCCGCGGAATGGCTACTCCGAAATGGTACTGAAGGGCTACCAGCCCCTCGCTGTTGCGCTCCCCTGACGAAGGCGGACGGCACCTGGCGCCGTCAGCCCGCTCTGCGAACGCTTGAGCGCCTCGTCGTCCTCGCGCGTTCTGGTGACTGGACCCGAAGTCGCTGCCCAACCAGAATCCGATTCCTCTTTCCCAGCTTGTTCCAGCTCCGCAGATCCCGTTCCCGTACCCCGTAATCGTCCGCGATGCCCGACAGGGTTTCTCCCCGCCGGACCCGGTGCCATCCGGAGGTGCCAGTCCCCGCGGGAGCCACAGGATCGGCCATGCGCCGGGCCACGCTCGTGGACAGCGCGCCGCCGGTCGGGATGATGATACGCTGACCCGGGCGCAGCCGACCGCGCTGGCGACCGAGCACGCGGGGGTTGGAGGAGACGAGGAGCTGCGCGCTGACGCCGTACCGGGTCCCGATGCCCGATACCGTCTCGCCCCGCCGGACGAGATGCTCGACAAAGGTCACCCGACGGGACGGCGGCAGTGAGGCGTACGCTGCCGCCGTCTGCTGTCCCCGACCGCTGGGCAGCCGGACCAGGGCGGCCACGCCTGGTGGCGTCGCGAGCCGGAGATACTGCGGATTCAGCTCCCGGATTGCCGCGACGGTGGTGTCCGCGAGCCGGGCGAGCACGTCGAGTCCCGTCATGCCGGGGACGACGATGGAATCGTACGCCGCGGTGGCCGAGTCGTTCACGGCAAAGCCGTACCGCGTCGGCTCCTTGGCGATGAGCGCCGCGGCGATCAGCTTGGGGACGTAGTCTCTGGTCTCCCGGTGCAGGAAGCGGGTGTCGTAGAGCCGGAAGAAGTCGGCGTCGCTATTGGCCGCATCGGCATCGTCCTCGTCGGGCAGCCGGGTCAGACTGCGCGACACCTTTCCCGAGCCGGCGTTGTAGGCTGCCGCGGCGAGATAGATCGATCCGAAGCGATCGTTGAGATACTTGAGGTGGTGGACCGCGGCCTCGGTCGCGCGGTACGGATCGCGCCGTTCGTCGACCCATGAATCCACCCGCAGCCCGCTCATCTTCGCCGTCGCCTTCATGAACTGCCACATGCCGACCGCACGCGACCGGCTGGTCGCAGTGTTGGAAAATCCACTCTCGATGAGCGCCAGGTAGACCAGATCGCCGGGCAGATTCTCCCCATGCAGTCGTCGGCGGATCATCGCTTCGTATCGCGGCATCCGGTTGAGCCAGACTTCCATCCGCTCGCGAGCCGGCCCCTGATACAGACCGAGATAGTACTTCACCCGATCGTGATGGGTGTAGGTCTCGACGTCGATATCCCACGTGGTGTTGGTGAGCGCCTTCTCGCCAGCCGTGTCGTCCGCCGTATCCTCCGAGGCGGTGTCGGCCGAGTCGTCGGCTTCACTCGGAGGAGCGGCACTGGCGAGCTGATCGAGCGCCATCTCGTCCGCGGCCGAGTCGGCCGCTATCCGGAGCTCGGCCGCGAACTCGGCGGCGAGGAGACTCGAGTCCATCACCGGAGGCGGTGGCAGCATCACGCTGTCCGCGCGGGCCGCAGCCGAATCGGCTCGCGTCGCCTTAGCCACAGGAGGGATGAAAGGGGTGCTTCGACGCTCGGCCTCGAGCGGAGTATCGGCAGGTGAAGGCGTGGACGGGGGTGCGCCGTGTCCGCCGCCGCATGCCATCAGGAACAGCGGGACGATGCCGAGGATACGGCGCATGCTTGGCCTCCAGTGTCGCGGGCCGAATGTGGGGCGCCGGGTAGGTATCGGGATGTCAGCGTGAATTCGGGTGGTCTTCGGGAAGGGTGGCAAACCGCTGGAGGTCTTGGCACTCTGACCGGCGGAAGACAGCATCAGCGCATGAACAGCTTGTTCCCAAGGATCCGGTTTGTTGCGTGGAGGACAGCCAGGGCCGCACCGCGCGCCGTATCGGTTTCGCTGAGGTACGATCCAACGACCCGCTGCCCGCCGCCCTCGCCGCTCACCGCGAGCGAAACGATCACCACGGTGGCATCGAACGCCCGAATCGCCTTCACACCGAGCAACTCGAAGCCGATACTCCCCTGCGTGGCCTGACCCAGCGCCTTCACGCATGCCTGCGCCGCACAGCGCAGCTCGCCGGCCTCGGATGACAGCCCTTCGGCATCACCGCGGAACTGCTCCGACTCCCGCCACGTCAGCTCCACCAGCGCACGGCACCGGCCGTTGGGCAACCGCTCCATGGTGAACTCCGCGAACCGCAGACGCTCACCAAGAGGGTTCGGGGCTGACATGAAGATCCAATGGATAAGGGATGCCGCGGCAAAGGCAAGGCCTATGCCAGTCGTGCACCCAGAATCGATGCCAGTGTGTTGTCCGAGATCCGTTCGGCATGCGCGAACAGGGCACCCTTCGAAGGGGACGAGAATTCGTGCGTCACCCAGATCGTATGTCCGGTCACACCGGCCGGTCGGAACGAAAAAACCAGACTCCACGCGGCGACGCTGGCCCGGCGCTCGGCAGCCATCGAGACCTGCCAGCTTTGACCGTCGTGCTCGATCACGCGCCACGGCATCGCGGCGTCCTCATCGACTCGGTTGCAGGTCCGTCATGGGAGCAATCCCTCCGCTCGTGCGTCGGCGGCCGTGTCCACGTCGCGCAGCACCGGCAGCTCGTGCCAGCGCAGGCCGAGCGCGACCAGACGCGTGCGAGTTTCGTCGAGCACCGCCGCCGTGCTCCACGGCATGCCGGTAAACAGGTCCGGCAGCGGCGCCCGGCCCGCGATCAGACAGTAACCCCCATCATCGGTCGGGCCGAGCACGACCGCGGAGTGGTCCAGACCGGCCGCGGCGGCGCGGAGATGCTCGGCGCTGAGCCGCGGACAGTCTCCGCCGATGGCGATCCAGATCGAGCCGGGCGCGGCGCGAACGGCGGACGCAGCGAGTC
>JACDDX010000122.1 GCA_013816685.1 Gemmatimonadales bacterium | reverse complement strand
GCCCCGGACGCCGACGATTCCCGCCCCGGTCTCCACGACCCGCTCGAGGTCCGCGAGCGTGAGCCTCCCGGCGAGCGCCGTCGTCAGGCCCGCTCGCTCAGCCGAACCCACCCAAAGGGTGAGGTGCCCGATGTCCCGAAGCTCCAGCAGGCCTGGCCCGCTCTTGTTCCACGTATCCATGAGCACGCCCGCCGCTTCTGCCTCGGCGGCGAGGTCGAGCACTGCCGCGGGCGGTGGCGCGTCAGCAGCCGCGGCATCTGCGTAGGCCACCACAATCAGCCCTGAAGTGGAGGCATGCCGCGCGACCGCGTCTCTGGCCCAAGCGAGCCGCTCTCGCGCCGTGCGCCGCGTCGCCGCCCCGGCGAGCCCGATCTTGAGCAGCACGGGACCGGTGCGAGTTACCGACGGGACGGCCTCCACGGCAGCCGCCACCAGCGCCGCCGTCGGGGGATCGCCGAGGGCGGCACTGAAGGCTGTCGTAGGGGCCAGCGCCGCGAGGATGCGGCGCCCAACCGCCGGCTCGACCTGGCCGAGCGGACCCCGGGCCGGCTCTTTCGCGTCGATGATCTCGGCTCCGCCCGCCACCGCCTCCACGGCTTCTTCCGCCGAGCGAACGCTCACCAGCAGTCGCACGCACCGCTCCCTTGTGAGAGACCCTGTCGACTCTATGTTACCAGACCGGGGCCGGAGTGGAAACGCGATGGCGCAGCGGAAGCGGCGGGGAGGCGGATGGTGACCGACGCACGGGGACGTTTGACCGGCAAGACGGTGCTCGTCACAGGCGCGTCGAGCGGGATCGGCCGGGCGATCGCGATCCGGTGCGCGAACGAAGGTGCCGACGTCGCCGTCACCTACCGCGGCAACCGCGAGGGCGGGGAGGCCACCGCCGCGGCGATTCGCGCCGCGGGTCGGCGGGCGGAGCTGATCCGTGCCGACATCGCCCGCGAGGAAGAGGTCCAGGCGCTCACGGCCGAGCTCGAGCGACGCTCGGAACGGGTGGACGTGTGGATCAACAACGCCGGCGCCGACATCCTCACCGGTGACAGCGGGCGGCTGTCCCGAGTCGAGAAGCTCGATCTTGTGCTCGCCGTGGACTTGCGCGGTACTGTGATTGCCTCGTGGGCGGCGGTCGAGCTGATGCGCCGGCAGGGCGGCAGCGGAATCATCATCAACATGTCCTGGGACCACGTTACCCTTGGTCTCGAGGGCGAGAATCCGATGGTGTACGCCGCGGCCAAGGGCGGCATCGCCAGCTTCAGCCGCTCGATGGCGCGGGAGGTCGCACCCGACATCCGTGTCAACGTGCTGGCCCCCGGATTCATCCAGACCGCGTTCGGCGACGCCGCCGACGAGCGCTGGGTCGAGTCGGTGAAAAAGCGGACGCCGCTGCACCGATGGGGTGCGCCGGATGATCTGGCCGGCGCGGCCGTGTTCCTGGCCAGCGACGACGCGGCCTTCATGACCGGCCAGATGATCATGGTGAACGGCGGCGTGGTAATGTAAGGCAGGGTCCATGCAGGGTTGGGCCACACCCGAGGAGGCAGGATGCCCGCGACCAAGGAACGGACCTACGACGAACGTGAAATAGCCGAGCGGCTCAAGGAGCTGCCCGGATGGTGGTACGAGGAAGGCTGGATCCGCCGAACCTACAAGACGGACGGCTGGCCGACGACGCTGCAGCTGGTGAACCTGATCGGCTACCTCGCCGAGGCGGCCTATCACCATCCCGATCTGTCGGTGACCTGGGGCCGGGTCATCGTCAAGTTGCAGAACCATGCCGCCGGCGGAATCAGCGACAAGGACTTCGAGCTCGCGAGGAAGATCGAAGACACGGCGCTCTGGCGACCACAGGGCGGCGCGCTCGAGGGCACACCCAACAAGTGGGTGCGTCCGGGCGACCCGAGGTAAGGCTGCCCGCAAAGGTTCTCTTCGTTACCGGCAAGCTGGCGGAGCCGGCCCTCCGGCGCACGCTCGACGAGATGCGGCCTCCGTTCGAAGCGGAGGTCGCGGTCCTCAAGATCACGGTCGCGGCACTCATGACCACGCCGTGGATCGCGCGGTTCCTGCAGGTGCCAGAGGGCACCGACCTCATCCTCATTCCCGGACTCTGCGAAGGCGATCCCGAAGTCATCCGCGAGAAGTTCGGCGTGGCGGTCGCAAAGGGCCCCAAGGACCTCCGCGAGATCCCGCGCCATTTCGGCCGCGCCGCTGCCGCCATCGACTACGGCGCCTACACCATCGAGATCCTCGCCGAGATCAACAACGCGCCCCGGCTCTCGCCTCCGGCGGTGCGCGAGACGGCCGAGTACTTCCGCGCCAGCGGTGCCGACATCATCGACATCGGCTGCACGCCCGGCCTTCCCTTCCCCGAGCTCGGCGATGTCGTCCGCGAGCTGCGCGACGCCGGCATGCGCGTCAGCGTCGACAGCTTCGATCCGGCCGAGATCCGAACCGCGGTCGAGGCGGGGGCCGAGCTGGTCTTGAGCGTCAACGGCTCCAATCTGGAGGTGGCGCGCGAGGTCGCCGGCAGCGGTGCGCGCGTCGTGGTCATCCCCGATTTCGGCGAGAGCATCGACACGCTGGGCCCGAGCATCGAGGCGTTGGAGCGCTGGAACGTCGGCTACCTCATCGATCCGATCATCGAACCGATCGGCTTCGGGTTCATGGCCTCGCTGGGGCGGTACGCCGAGATCCACCGCCGCTACCCCGGCGCGGGGCAGCTCATGGGCATCGGCAACATCACCGAGCTCACCAGCGCCGACACCACAGGCGTCAACGCGGTGCTGATGGCCATCTGCGAGGAAACCGGCGTGCGCGCGGTGCTCACGACCGAGGTGATCCCCTGGGCACGCGGCGCAGTGCGCGAAGTCGACGTTGCCCGGCGGCTCATGCACCACGCGGTCACGCGGCGGACGCTGCCGAAAGGGGTGGACGACCGGCTGGTGACGGTCAAGGATCCGGAGATCCTGGCCTATGACGAGGCCGAGCTCCGCGAGCTGCAGCGAGCGGTGACCGATGGCAACTTCCGGATCTTTGCCGACCGCACCACCATCACGGTGTTCAACAGCGACCGGTTCGTCCGCGGCACCGACATCCAGGAGATTTTCACCCAGCTCGGCGTCGACGAGCCGACTCACGCCTTCTATCTCGGCCGCGAGCTGATGAAAGCGCGACTCGCGATCACGCTCGGCAAGACCTACCGGCAGGAAGGCGCGCTCGCGTGGGGCTACCTCACGCCGGCGGATGACCAGAAGTCCGAGCACGTCAAGCTCACCCAGCGGCGTCGGAGGACGGCCGGGAGCGCCGGCGACGACGCGTGAGCGCCCAGCCACCAATCGTCGACCTGCTGGGCACCGTTGCGAGTCCCGTCGAGGCGGCGGCGAGGTTCCTCGATCTGCCCTATCCGCTGCTGCTCGACAGCGCCGCCGATCCGGCCCACCTGGGTCGGTACTCGTTTCTCACGGCCGATCCGGTCGCCATCGTGCGTGGCACGGGGATGGGTGATCCGCTCGCGATCGTCTGCGACTGGCTCCGCGAGTTCGCCGCCGCCCCGGTGGCCGGGCTGCCGCCGTTCCAGGGCGGTGCCGCCGGCTACATCGGGTACGACTACGGCGCGGTGCTCGAGCGGCTGCCCCGGGCCCGCTACGACGATCTGCTCCTGCCCGAGGCCGTGCTCGGCCTGTACGACTGGGTCATCGCGTGGGATCATCAGAGCGGCGCAGCGTGGCTGATCTCGACCGGCATACCCGAGCAGGGTGTCGCGCGGGAGCGCCGCGCCCGGGAGCGGGCCGACTTCGTGCGGGCCCGTCTGGAGCGGAGCGCCGGATCCGTCACGCCGACCCCGCCGCAGGGCCGGCGGACGGCCGGCGAGGGTCCACCGACCTATCCCGTCCTTGCCGTCGAACGTGCGGAGGCGACCGGGCTGCGCTCCACGTTCACGCATCGCGGCTATCTCGACGCGGTCACACGGGTGCGGGAGTACATCGTCGCGGGCGACATCTTCCAGGCCAACCTGTCCCAGCGGCTCGAGGCGCCGCTCCGCGACGCGCCGTTCGCGCTGTACCAGCGGCTCCGGCGGCACAATCCGGCCGCGTTTGCGGCGTGGTTCGACGCCGGCGATCACCAGGTGATGAGCGCGTCTCCGGAGCGCTTCCTCCGGCTTGACGTCGACGGTCAGGTCGAGACCAGGCCGATCAAGGGCACCCGTCCGCGTGGGCTCGGCCCGATGCACGATGCCGCGCTCGGCCGTGCGCTGGCCGAGAGCGAGAAGGATCGCGCGGAAAATCTGATGATCGTGGACCTGCTGCGGAACGATCTGTCGCGGGTCTGCCGCCCGGGGACGGTGCGGGTACCCGAGCTGTTCGCGCTGGAGCAGCATCCGACGGTGCACCACCTGGTGTCGACCGTCGTCGGCGGGCTGGAGCCGCGCGCCGATGCGGTGGACCTACTGCGGGCCGCCTTTCCCGGCGGGTCCATCACCGGCGCGCCCAAGGTGCGGGCAATGGAGATCATCGCGGAGCTGGAGCCGACCCGACGCGGTGTGTACTGCGGCTCCGTCGGCTATCTCAGCGTCACCGGCACCATGGATACCAGCATCGTCATCCGCACCTATGTGGCCATGGGGGGACGGGTATACTTCCAGGCAGGAGGCGGGATCGTAGCCGATTCCGATCCCGAACTGGAGTACCGGGAGACCCTGGACAAGGCCCGCGCTCTGATCGACGTGCTCGCATGATGCGCCTGAACGCATGATCCTGCTGATCGACAACTACGACTCGTTCGTCTTCAATCTTGCCCGCTACGTGCGCGAGCTGGGCGAAGCGCCGCTGGTGCGCCGCCACGATTCGCTCACGGTGGACGATGTGCTGACGATGGCGCCGTCGCACATCATCATTTCGCCCGGTCCATGCACGCCCAGGGAGGCGGGAATCTCGACTGACCTCGTGCGCCGGGCGGGACCCGCGATTCCGATCCTGGGCGTCTGTCTGGGTCATCAGTGCATCGGGGCCGCCTATGGCGCGGAGATCGTGCGCGCCGGCCGCCCGATGCACGGCAAGACCTCCAGCATCCGGCATCGGGGGACCGGCCTGTTCCGGGAACTGCCGGATCCGTTCACCGCCACCCGCTATCACTCGCTGGTCATCGCGCCGGAGTCGGTCCCGCCCGAGCTCCAGGTGACCGCCACCTCCGACGACGGCGAGATCATGGCGGTGCAGCACCGCGACTATCCGGTGCATGGCGTGCAGTTCCATCCGGAGTCGGTGCTGACCGAGCATGGCTATCGGATGCTCGACCGGTTCCTCCACGCCGATGCGCCGTCGCGGGCCTTCCCGGCGACGGCAGACCACAGCTCGGCCATCGGCGTCGCCAGCGCCGCGGATTTGCCGCCGTGGTACGCCGGCGGCGCATGATCATCGAGACGATCGTCACCTCGCTCGACTCGGCCGGCACGATCAACTTCGCGCCGATGGGGGTCGAATGGGGAGAGGAGACCATCGTCCTCAAACCCTTCCTCGAGACGACGACCTTCCGGAACGTCACGGCGACCCGCACCGCCGTCCTCAACCTCACCGACGATGTGCTGATCTTCGCCCGGGGCGCCATCTCGAGCCCGCAGTTCCCCACGGTGCCCGCCGTGGTGGTGAACGGCGTGGTGCTGGACGCGGCGTGTACC
>JACDDX010000121.1 GCA_013816685.1 Gemmatimonadales bacterium | reverse complement strand
GACGATCGCCTGGTCGAGCTCGTCGCCGCCGGTGCGGATGGAGGCGTCGCACACGATGCCGGACAGCGCGATCACGGCGATGTTCGTCGTGCCGCCGCCGATGTCGATCACCATGCTCCCGACGGGCGTCTCGACCGGCAGTCCCACGCCGATCGCCGCGGCCATGGGCTCCGCCACCATCAGCAGTCGCTTGACGCCCGCCGATCGGGCCGAGTCGCGCACCGCACGCCGCTCGACTTCGGTGATGCCGCTGGGGACGCAGACGATCACGGTCGGCTTGACCCGGAGAATCGTGCGATCGATGACCAGCCGCAGGAAGTGCCGCAGCATCTTTTCCGCGACCTCGAAGTTGGCGATGACGCCATCCTTCATCGGGCGCACCGCCAGGATGCCGTCTGGCGTCCGGCCAAGCATCCGCTTGGCCTCCAGCCCGATCCCCATGATGTTCCCGGTCGCCTGATCAACCGCCGCCACCGACGGCTCATTCAGCACCACGCCCTCACCCTTGACCAGCACCAGCGTGTTGGCGGTGCCCAGATCGACGGCAAGCTCGCTCGCGGGACGCCAGGTGCGCCGCCGGGGCAGCGACCGACGACGATCGTCGAAATCCGCCGACGAGGGAACCTCGATGGTGGCAGTCACTTTAGTTCCGATCCCTTCACTTCGTAGGGAGTGGGACCGCGGCCCTGGGGGCGAGCGATCGTGCAGATGTCCTGTGCGGGTTGCGTTCTACCCGGGATAGGCGGAGCGTGGCAGCCGGAGGCTCCTGCGCGCGCGATGCAAACGTGCAAGATGTGCTCCACGCGACTGCAGCAAATGCGCGGGCAGGGATCGCCGGGGCGGCGGTCCAGAGGGCAGCCGCCGTGCTCACCACCGGATGGGGTGCTCTCCTCGTCGTCCGGGCCGGTTTTGGGCAGCGAAGTCGTGCTCACCGCGTGTGCCGTCGCGGGCGCGGCGCTCGCGTTGAGCCCGGCCGCATCGCGCGGCGACATCGCGCGGCGTTGACCCTGTCGGCGAGAGGGGAGCATATTTGGCGCTCGAAAACGGATCGTGACACTCGCACTTCCTACCGCATTCCTCGATAGAGAGGTCAGTCATGACGTTCACGCTTCCTCCGCTGCCGTACGAGTACAACGCGCTCGAGCCGCACATCGATGAGCAGACGATGCGGATCCATCACGACAAGCATCACGCCACCTACGTGACCAACCTGAATGCGGCGCTGGAAAAGCATCCCGACCTGCAGGGCAAAACTATCGAGGAACTGCTAAGGAACCTCGATGCGGTGCCGGAGGCGTCGCGCACGGCGGTCCGCAACAACGGTGGAGGACATTACAACCACACGCTGTTCTGGAAGATGATGCAGCCCGGTGGGGCCAGGGAGCCGACCGGCGAACTCGCCACCGCGATCACCAAGGCATTCGGTGGGGTCGACAAGCTGAAGGAGGAGATCAACAAGGCGGCGACCGGCCGGTTCGGGAGCGGCTGGGCCTGGCTGATCGAGGATCCGGGCGGCGCGCTGTCCGTCGAGAGCACGCCCAACCAGGACACACCGCTCATGATGAGGAAGGACGCCAACGTCATCCTGGGCGTGGACGTCTGGGAGCACGCCTACTACCTCAAGTACCAGAACCGTCGCCCCGATTACCTCGCCGCCTGGTGGAGCGTCGTCAACTGGACCGACGTCGGCACGTGGTACGGCAAGCTGAGGAAGCGCTAGTGGTGGCCGCCGGTCTGCCGGCGGTCGGTGCGCTGGCGCCGGACTTCACGCTGCCGTCGACCTCGGGGTCGGACGTGACGCTCTCATCGTTGCGGGGCAGGAACGTGCTGCTCGCGTTCTTCCCGCTGGCCTTCACCAGCACCTGTACTCAGGAGATGTGCTCCTTCTCGGAGGACTACGAGCAGTTCCGTGTCGCGGAGACGGTCGTGCTGCCGATCAGCGTGGATTCGGTTCCGACGCTCAAGGAATTCAAGGCCAAGGAGCGCTTGTCGGTGGATCTGCTCAGCGACTTCAAGCGCGATGTGAGCCGGCGCTACGGCACGCTGATGGAGGACTTCTTCTTTTCCAGCCGAGCGTACGTGCTGATCGATAGCGACGGGATCGTGCGCTGGACGTATCGCGAGGACACCCCGGGCACCCGCCGTGAGAATGCCGACCTGCTGAGCGAGATCGAAGCGCTGGCCTGAGCGATGACTTTTCGTCCGCTTGCGGCGGTCTGGGCGGCCGGCCTCGCGCTGTCCGCCGGGTGCCGGCTGGAAGATCATACGCCGGCCGGCACCCGTCACGATGAGGACGCCATTCAGCATGTCGTGAACGAGTACGCCCGTCACCTGTCCGAGCGCGACTGGAGCGGGGTGCGTTCCCTCTTCTGGGACGGCGGAGGCTACGCGGGGTTCATCGCGCCGGGGGTGCCGCGCGGGCTGGCGGCGGTACCGATCGACTCCGCCCTCGCCGGCCTCAACCGGGCGCTGCTCGGATCCGAGCCTTCGGATTACGACGTGCGCATCGTCCGCACCGATCTGCGCCAGGAGGGCGACCTCGCCGCCGTCTGGGCGAGCACCCGCCGACGGGTCCCCGGGGCAGGCGGCCCGACCGAGCGTGATTGGGTCGAGCACCTCGTCCTGCGGCGCGCGGGCGATGATTGGCGGATCCTGAGTGTCGCGGCAACCCCGTGGCCTCGCCGCCACTGAGCGCGGAGGGAGGGCTTGCCCTGGTGCGCTCCGTCGCGCGCCTGCTCAACGGGGGATTCGACGCTGACACGACGGTCACGGCCGTCACCCGGATGCTACACATCGGACTCCGTGCCGACCACATCGTGCTCGAGCTCCGCGAGTCGGGCGCCCGGCCGCCCCGACGGATCGGCTCGGCAGCCCCACCGGTCTCCGCTGCCGGTTCGTCCGGGGCCATCCTGATCCGGGTGCCACTGGCGCACGAAGGGCTCGGACTAGGGGTGCTGGAGGCGGCGTTCGCGAGCGACCCCGAAGTCCCCGAACCCGATCGGGGCACCGAGCGCGAGGTGCTCGACACGGTAGCCGACCTGCTCGCCCCATTCCTCTCGTCCCTCGAGTTGTCGGCCGATCTCGCGTCCGAAGTCGCGGTCCAGTCGCGCGAGATGGAAGATCAGCGGAGGTTCACCGGCCTGGTCATCGATACGCTACCGCTCGGCCTCTATATCGTCGATCGCCAGTATCGGATCGTGATCTGGAACCGGAAGCGAGAGACCGGCACCCAGGGACTGCGCCGAGACGCGGTGGTCGGCCGTCCGGTCTTCGACGTGCTGACCCGGCAGCCGGCCGCCCAGCTCAGAGCCGAATTCGACCGGGTCTTCAGCACCGGCGAGATCCAGCAGAGCGAGCAAGCCGTCGTGCAGGCGGGGAAGACCCGCTATTACCGGCTCAACAAGATCCCTATGCGGCTCGACGGCGAGACCATCACCCACGTGATCACGATCGGCGAGGACGTGACCGAGTGGCGGGCGGTGCAGGGACAGATCATGCAGGCTGAAAAACTGGGTGCAGTCGGCCAGCTCGCGGCGGGTGTGATGCACGAGATCAACAATCCGCTCGCCACGATCGGCGCCTGCGGCGCGGCAATTCAGGTCCACGTGGACCAGCTTCCGCTGCGCCTCCGGGCGCAGGTCGACGAGTATCTGGAGATCATCGAGCGGGAGGTGCAGCGCTGTGGCCGGATCGTGGACGGGCTGCTCGACTTCAGTCGGAGCAAGCCGGTCGCCAAGGCCGCCGTCCCGCTGAACGCGCTGGCGGACGAGACGCTCTTCCTGCTCAAGCACCATCACCGTTTCCGGCGCATCAACGTCGAGCGGTCGTTCCACGCTTCGGCACCGGCCACGATCGGCAGCGGCGACCGGCTGACGCAGGTACTGATGTCACTGCTCCTCAATGCGGCGGACGCGGTCGCGGACGATGGGACCGTCATCGTCCGCACCTATCCATCCCCCGGCCGCGACGGCGAGGTGGTGCTGGAGGTCGAGGACAACGGCGTCGGGATCGCGCTGGCGGACCAGTCGCGGCTGTTCGACCCGTTCTACACCACGAAACCCGCGGGGCGGGGCACCGGCCTGGGGCTCTCGATCTGTTATGGCATCGTCGAGGAACACCGGGGCCGGATCGAGGTCGAGAGCGAACCCGGACGCGGCGCGATCTTCCGCCTGTTCCTCCCGGGGGCATCGTGAAGATTCTCGTCATCGAGGACGACCGCACCGTCGGCCAGTACGTCAGACGCGGGCTGGAGGAACACCGGTTCCAGGCGGACCTGGTGGACGACGGGATGGAGGGCCTGCGGCTGGCCTCGGGCGGGCGGTACGACCTCGTCGTCCTGGATCTCCGCCTGCCCGGGATGAGCGGGCTCGAGGTGCTGCGGACACTGCGTGATCGCGGCATCCCGACGCCGATTCTGGTGCTCACGGCGCAGGACGCCGTGGACTGGAAGGTTCAGGCGCTGCGCATGGGCGCGGACGACTACGTGACTAAGCCGTTCGCCTTCGAGGAACTGCTGGCGCGGGTGGAGGCGCTGGGCCGCCGCCCGAAGGAAATTCGCGAGCCGGTCCTCCACGTTGCCGACCTGGAGCTCGATACCGGTACCCGCGAGGTCCGGCGTGCGGGCGCGCCCGTCGAGCTCACGCCCAAGGAATACACCGTACTCGAATACCTGATGCGGCACGCCGGCCGGGTCATGTCGCGCACCCTGATCACCGAGTACGCCTGGGACTATCACTTCGATCCCGGCACCAACATCGTGGACGTGGTGATCAACCGGCTGCGGAAGAAGGTGGATGGGGGCCACGCCCAAAAGCTGCTCCACACCGTGCGCGGGGTCGGCTACGTCGTAAAGGCCTGACATGCCCACCATTCGGCGCCGGCTCACCGTCTGGTATACCGTCGCCCTCGGCATCACGGTGCTCACCTTCGGCTCCGCGCTGTACGTCGAGCGCCGGCAGTCGAGCATCCGCGAGCTGGACGAACGGCTGGCGCTGGAGGCCGATCTCGCGCGCCGGTGGCTCAGCGAGTCCTACACCGTCCTCGGCCGTATCGTCACCACCGACGGCACCCGACCGGCCCTCGACCCCGGCATCAGTGCCTACCTTGAGGCAGTGCGCGATTACGTGATCGTCGCCGATTCCGGGGGAACGCTGCTCGCGCTCTCCGAGGCCGCGCGCGCGCTGAGCGCGGCGGACCTGCAGCGACTGTCCGCCCCGCTGACGCGTCCCGAGGGCGCCCGCGCGTCGGGTACCATCACCTTCGGCCTTCCCCGCGGACCGCTCCGCTATCTCGCGCTTCGGGTGGGCAACGCCGGCCCGGAGGTCGGGAGCATCCTGCTCGCCACCTCGGTCAACGATGTCGCCTTCGGTCCCCGGGCCCTGCTCCGCTCGATGCTGCTGATCGCCCCGATCGTGCTCGCGAGCGCGGCCCTGGTCGGCTACTGGCTGGCAGGGACCAGCCTCCGGCCGGTCCAGGGCATCATCGAGGAGGCCGAGGCGATCACGGACGGGCGCAGTCTGCACCGGCGCCTGGCCGTCCCTCGATCGGGCGACGAGATTGCGCGGCTCGCCCTGACGCTCAACGGCATGCTGGCGCGTCTGGAGCAGAGCTTCGCCAGCCTGCACCGGTTCACCGCCGACGCCAGCCACGAGCTCAAGACCCCGCTGATGGTGCTGCGTGCCGGCGTGGAG
>JACDDX010000120.1 GCA_013816685.1 Gemmatimonadales bacterium | reverse complement strand
GGACATCGGGGCCGCGGCGATCTCGCTCACCGCCATTCCGCTCTCCCTGCTAGCGGCCATCATCGTACTCGACCGATTCGGCTTTTCGGCATCAACACGCTGACGCTCGGTGGCTTCGCCATCGCGCTGGGTGAGGTCGTGGACGACGCGATCATCGACGTCGAGAACATCGCCCGACGCCTGCGTGAGAACCGCGTGCTCACCAGCCCTCGACCGGCCGGGACCGTCGTGCTCGACGCGTCGCTCGAGGTTCGCAGCAGCGTCGTCTATGCGACGTTCGTCGTCGCGCTGGTGTTCGTCCCGGTGCTCGCGCCGTCCGGACTGCAGGGTGCGCTCTTCCGGCCGCTCGGCCTCGCGTACATTCTCGCGACGCTCGCGTCGCTCCTCGTGGCGCTTACCGTGACCCCGGCGCTCGCCAGCCTCCTGCTCGCGCGGCGGGGGGGGCGTGGAGCATGAGTCCCGGCTCCTTCGTGGCCTCAAATCGAGCTATCTCCGTCTGCTGATCGCGATCGACGGGCACCCGCGCGCGGTGGTGGCCGCGGCCGCGGCCGTCTGCATCGCCGCGGCGACCACGCTCCCGTTCTTCGGCGCCGCTTTCCTGCCCGAGTTCCGCGAAGGCCACTACCTCGTCCACATGTCGGCCGTGCCGGGCACCTCGCTCGACGAGTCGTTCCGACTCGGTCAGCGCGTCACGGCCGAGCTCAGGAGAGACCCGCGCGTGCGGTCGGTCGCGCAGCGCATCGGCCGCGCCGAGCTGTCCGAGGACACACACCGAGTTCGAGGTCGATCTCGCGCCGCTCAAAGGGGAGGACGCCGAACGGCTGCAGGCTGACCTCCGAGTCATCCTTGAGCGGTTCCCCGGCGTCAACTTCGCCATCCGCGGCTTTCTCTCCAAGCGCATTGAGGAGACGCTGACCGGCTCCACCGCCGAGCTCAACGTGCGGGTGTTCGGCGACGACCTCGACAGCCTCGACGTCGCGGCCCGACGCGTGGCAACCGTGCTCGTCGCAATTCCCCGCGCTGCGGATGTCCAGTACGACCCGCCGCCGGTTGCGCCCGAGGTCACCGTGCGGGTGCGTCCTGAGGCGCTCGTTCGGCAGGGTGTGCGCGCCGATCAGGTGCTGGCGGCGGTCGAGACCGCGACCCGCGGGACCCGCGTCGCACAGACCTTCGAGGCCGGGCGGACAACGGACATCGTCGTCACGCTGACGCCCGATGCGCGCAGCCGACCCGAAGACCTCCGGTCGGTGCCGGTGTTCTCCGACGACGGTCGGCTGGTCGAGCTGGCAGCCGTGGCCGACGTCGCGCGCACCACCGGCCGGTTCACCATCGCGCATCTGGGCGCGCGCCGGGTGCAGACGGTCACCGCCAACGTGAGCGGCGGAGATGTCGAAGGCTTCACCAGTGCGCTGGAGGATCGGCTGCAGCGGCAGGTCAGGCTGCCCGCGGGGGTGTATGCCGAGATCGGGGGCACGGGCACGGCCCAGCGGCTCGCGCGTCGGGAGCTGTTGCGCAACAGTCTGCTGGTGGGCGGCGGTATCGTGCTGCTGCTGTGGGTGGCGTTCGGGGAGGCAAGGCGCCTGCTGCTCGTGCTGGCGAATCTGCCGTTCGCACTGGTGGGCGGCGTCTTCGCGGTGTTCGCGACCGGTGGGTTGCTGACGCTGGGCTCGCTGGTGGGGTTCGTGACACTCTTCGGCATCGCCACCCGGAACGCGGTGATGCTGATTTCGCACTACGATCATCTGGTGCGCGTCGAGGGCCAGGATTGGAACGCCGACACGGCTCGGCGCGGCGCGGTGGAGCGGCTGGGGCCCATCCTGATGACGGCACTCGTCACCGGTCTCGGGCTGCTCCCACTCGCGCTCGGCAGTGGCGACCCGGGCCGCGAGATCGAAGGGCCCATGGCGACCGTGATTCTCGGTGGGCTCGTCACGTCCACCCTGCTCAGCCTCTTCGTTCTTCCGGTACTCTCGCTTCGGTACGGCCAGTTTCGTCGGCTGGCCGGCGAGTCAGCTACCCCATCGGCGAGGTGACCAGCGGTTCGGTCCGCTCGAAGATGCGGCCGGTCCGGAGCAGGACGATTCGGGTTTCCCAGAGCAACACGCCCACGCTGACCGGTGCGGCCGGAAGCCACGCCCACCAGCCCATCGCATCGCGCAGCAGGTACACGGCCCCGAGCACGACTGCTGTTGGCGCCGCCAGAAAGACCAGCAGGATCGCTGTGGAGATGCCCAGCACCAGCACGCTCTGGCCCAGTGCCTCGATCCGTCCCGCGCGTCCGCCGTCGTGACGCACCCACTCCGGAAAGACCACCGCGGCGGTATTCTGGATCGCCATCGCCATCAGGTTGATGCCAGGGAGCAGGACCAGCGCGCCGGTGAGCACGGCCGTTCGCTCGCCGAGCCCGACCTCGAACGCGCCATTGCCGAGAAAGCTGCACCAGGCGAGCCCGACCAGCGCCAGCTCCCCCAGTGTGAGCACCAGGGCGGATGCCGCCGCCTGCGCTGCGACGATCTCCCACCCGTGCAGCGGATAGCTGCGGAGCAGATCGAGCTTCGGGAGATCCCCCCGGAGGTCGTTGCGCACCCACTGAGGTCCCATGCCGACGCTCAGCACGGCCCACGTCAGCAGAATCCAGCCCACCGCCTCGGCCGACGCGCCGTTGCCATGGAAGGACAGCGCCGCGAGCCCGATCGCGAGAATGAGCGCGATCACTGCTATCGCGCCGACACGACGCCCGCGCCGGAACGCCAGCAGATTCTTCCACACCAGCGCGCCCGGCCTCCATCCGGTGGCGGCGAGTGCGGCGGAGCGCGTAACCTTGACCGGTCGTGGCGCGCGCCCGCGCTGGCGGTGGCGGAGGTACGCCGACTCCGCGGCGCCTTCCTCGAAGGCCGCATCGGAGCGGATGACCCAGACGTAGTGCGCCACCAGCAGCGCCGCGGCTGGGCCGACCGCCCGGAGCCAGGCCGGTGGGTCCGTCGTGAGCGCCGGACGCGCCAGCCAGCGGAACGGCAGCAGCAGCGCGCGGGGCAGGGGACGTGCGAGCGAACTGCGGACCGCCTCCAGCGCGGCACCGAGACCGCGCTCGCTCGTGGCTGAGAACGCCGACCACATGTCCCAGCCCACGAAAGCCAGCGTCCCGGCGAATGCGCCGGCTACGGCGACCGACACCGCGCGCCGTTTGAGCCCGGTGCGCCCCTGTTCCGCCAGGCTGGCGCGCACGAAAGAAGCGCCCAGCCGGTGCAGCGAAAGCGTCGTGAACAGCAGCCACATGCCGATAACGCGAAGCACGGCCTCCGCATGGAGCCGCTGCCGCGCGATGAAGACGGTCCAGAGAAGCGCATTGACCAGAATCGGAAGCTGTCGACGCAGCAGCTTGTACTGGATCAGGCCGCGGCGAGTGATCGGCGCAGGGAAGAGCAGATCGACTTCGGCCGGCGAGAAGGCGAGCGCGCGGCGGTTGCCGGCGAACAGCCAGGCCCAGAGCGTGGCAGCGATGAGGAACGCGAGGACGAGGACGTCGGTCCATGGTCCAGCCGGCGGACGCGCGTCGTGGCTGGGGCGCCGTCCTCCGATCAGGAGCCAGAAGTAGGCGGCGCCCAGCAGGACGGCGACGAGATAGCGGGGCGAGCGCAGCCGGCGCCACTGTCGGGCCACTCGGTTCGCGGTCGACCGCCAGGCGAGGTAGACCAGCGCGCTCCTCACGCGCCGGGGGCGTCGTCGCTCACGAGCGCGAGGAAGAGCTCTTCCAGGCTCCGGCCGGCAAGATCGGGCCGCTCGCGTACGATATCCGCCATGGAGCCCGACGCCACCGCGCGCCCATGCCGCATCACGACGACGCGGGTACAAATCGCTTCGACGAGCTGCAGCAGGTGCGAGCTCAGCAGGATCGCCGTACCCGCCGCCGCGCGCTGACGGATCGTCGAGGTCATCTTGCGCATGCCGGAGGGGTCGAGCCCGGTGAGCGGCTCGTCCAGCAGCATGGCGGCCGGCCGGTGGAGCAGGGCACACCCCATGGCGAGTTTCTGGCGCATGCCCCGCGACAGCTCGCCAGGCAGGGCATCGCGCTTGGACTGCAGCTCCAGCTCCCCCAGCAGTGCGGGGATCTGGTCCTCCACATCCAGCACCCGGTACAGCCGTGCGGTGAAACGCAGGTGCTCGACGACGGTGAGGTACTCGAACAGGTGGGGTTCGTCCGGCACGAAGGCCAGCTCGGATTTCGCCGCCACCGGCGCCGCGCCGAGGTCGTGCCCGGCGATCCGGATCCGTCCGCGAGTCGGAACCACGATCCCCGCCAGCGCCCGCAGCGTCGTGGACTTGCCGGCGCCGTTCGGTCCCACCAGACCGACCACCTCGCCGGCCCCAACCGCAAAGGTCAGCTCCTCGACGGCAACGATGTCGCCATACACCTTGTGGAGGCCCTCGACCTCGATCATCCGGGGCTCCGGATACGGGCGTCCCGTTCAGTGAAACTTTGCGCAGGCATCCGTCGTCTCTGTTTGCAACGTGCAATCCCCCGCTTTGGTGAGGCGTATGAAAAACTACTGGTTCAGGATCGGTCTGGGTGCGTTGGCCATTTTCGGCATCGGGATGATCTTGGTCACCATCGTCCGCAAAGGCGAGAGCCGGGTGCGAACCGTCGTGAACAGCACCGACCCGATCACCATTCCGCTCGCCTTCATCCCGTTCTCGCTGGGCGGCCAGCGACTCGGCACCCTCAAGGAGGTCGTGCTCGAGCGGAGCTCGCCGCATCGGGTCAATCAGGTGCGACTCCGGGTCAAACTCGACGATGCCGCGTCCGCCGCCCGGCTCGCGGGCTGCCGCCTTGCCGCCGACTTCGACTGGGACAAGGGCCCGCACGGCGTCGGTGTCAGCCACCAGCGCTATGAAAAGGGGACGTTCCGCTGCATCAAGGGCGATGCGGCGCACTATCTCGTGAAGTATGGGACCGTCACCCTGGACCCGCCCGGCCTGACGGTCCCGCTCCTCATTCCCAGCGACATCGCCGACGACCTGCGAAAAGGCGACTTCAACGATGCGGCTGCCGATTCCGCGGCCGCTATCGCGGAGAGGCGTGCCGATTCGCTCTCCGACGCGCTCGACGCCCGGACCGACTCGCTGGAGCAGCTAGGCGAAAGCCTGGCGCAGCGCGTCGAGGAGCAGAGCCAGGTCCGAGCCGATTCGATCCGGCAGGCCGTGGCTCGAACGTTGGATTCGATCCGGGCGAGGCGCTAACTTCCCGCCGCGATGCTTCTCGTCCTCGACAACTACGACAGCTTCACGTACAACCTCGTTCAGTACGCGGGCGAGCTTGGGGCGGAGCCGGAGGTGCGCCGCAACGACGCGCTGACCGTCGACGAAGCGCTCGCCCTCGACCCGGACGCGATCATCATCTCGCCCGGCCCCTGCACGCCGGCAGAAGCGGGGATCTCGGTCGAACTGATCCGTGCCGCTGCCGGCCACGTGCCGGTGCTCGGCGTGTGCCTGGGTCATCAGGCGATCGGCGAGGCGTTCGGCGGACGGATCGTTCGGGCCGAGCGGCTGATGCACGGGAAGACCACCATGGTGGCGCACACCGGCCATCCGCTCTTCGACGGGTTGCCCTCACCGGTCGAGGTGATGCGCTACCACTCGCTGGTAGTGGCGCCGCTCGGATTGCCGGATGTGCTCCTGCCCATCGCCTGGTCCGACGATCGCCCCGCGGGCG
>JACDDX010000119.1 GCA_013816685.1 Gemmatimonadales bacterium | reverse complement strand
GCTGCAGGACGGCCGGCTCGGCGCCCCCGCCTGGGCCGGCGACGCGCTGGTCTTCCCGTCCGGCGAATCGAGCAAGACCCGCGAATGGTGGAGCCGGCTGACCGACGGACTGCTCGAGCTGGGGATCGGCCGCGACGCGGGGATCGTCGCACTGGGCGGCGGCGTCGCCGGCGACCTGGCGGGCTTCGTCGCGGCCACCTACATGCGGGGGCTGCCCTGCATCCAGGTCCCCACCACCCTGCTCGCGATGGTGGATGCTTCGGTGGGGGGCAAGACCGGGGTCGATACGCCGCACGGCAAGAATCTGGTGGGCGCCTTCCACCCGCCGGTGGCGGTGCTGGCCGATCCGCTCGCGCTCCGGACGCTGGACGAGCGGGAGTTCCGTTCCGGGCTGGCCGAGGCGGTGAAGCACGGGCTCATCGCCGACCGGGACTATTTCGAGTGGATGGAGCGGGAGACGGACGCGATCGTGCGCCGCGATCTCGCCGCGCTGACCCGGCTGGTGACCCGGAGCGTCGAGATCAAGGCGGCAATCGTGAGCGAGGACGAACGGGAGGGGGGCCGGCGGGCGATCCTCAACGCGGGCCACACGGTGGCGCATGCACTCGAGCTGGCCACCGGCTTCACCCTGGCGCACGGCGAGGCCGTCGGCCTCGGCCTGCTGGCCGAGAGCGAGCTGGCCGCCCGGTTGTCGATCGGCTCACCCGAGCTGCGCCCCAGGCTCGCCGCGCTCCTGACCCGGCTGGGCCTTCCCACCCGGCTCCCGGCACCACCCGCCGCCCAGGCCGTTCTGGCGGCGATGGCGACCGACAAGAAAAATCGCCGCGCCCGAATCCGTTTCTCTTTACCAGAGACGCTCGGCGCCATGCACCGGGAGGGCGGGTGGACCGCCGCGGCGCCCGAGTCGGTCATCCTGGAGGCGCTCGCGATGCTTTGACGTCGCTCGCTAAGCTCTCGCGCTGCAGAAAATTACAGGAACGAGCAGGCGCGGGCGCCGGCCCGCGGGAAAGATGGTCGTGGACGGATGCGGGAACCGCGTGGCCACACATGTTTTGTGATGTGGAAAGGCATTCTGCTTGACCGGGGGACGGTCACCCCATATATTGGCGGGTCCTCTCCGCCCGTTCTCAGCAGTCACAGCGCGCAATTGTCTCCAGCTCTCTTCCCCTTCGGGGTCGTCCATGGCTCGTGTCCGGACCGCTAAGTCGCGTGTGGCGCGTCAGCCCGTCGCCGCCGGTTCGTTCGACCAGTACCTGCTCGACATCAAGAAGCTGCCGATGATCACCAATCCCGAGGAGGAGCGCCGTCTGGCCCGCCTGGCGCTGGCCGGCGACCCGGTCGCGGCCGAGCGGCTGGTTACCGCCAACCTCCGCTTCGTGATCTCCTACGTGAAGCGCTATCAGGGCCACGGCCTCGACCTGTCCGAGCTGGTGGCGATCGGCAACGAGGGGCTGCTCAAGGCGGTCCGGAAGTTCGACCCGGAGCACGGGGTCAAGTTCATCAGCTACGCCGTGTGGTGGGTCCGGCAGGCGGTTCTCAAGGCGCTCACCGAGCAGACCCGGAACGTGCGCATTCCGCTCAACCAGAACTCGGCCCTGGTCAAGATGGGCCGGGTCCACACCTTCCTGACCCACGAGCTGGGACGCGAGCCCACCAACGCCGAAGTCGCCTCGGCGATGGGTGAGACGGAGGAAGTGGTCCGGGCGCAGCGGCTGATGACGACCACCGAGGTCTCCCTGGACGCCCCCATGGAGCACGCCGAGCGGGGGGCCAGCACCTTCGGCGATCGGGTGCCCGGCACCGGGCTCGCCGACATGGAGGAGTCCACCGACGCCCGGCTGCAGCGCGAGTTCATCGACCGCCTCTTCGAGCGGCACCTGACGCCGCGCGAGCGGAAGATCCTGTCGCTCTACTACGGCCTCGAGGAAGGCTCCGACGCGCTCACCCTGGAGAAGATCGGCGAGCTGCTCGGCGTCACCCGCGAGCGCATCCGCCAGATCCGCGAGCGCGCATTCGAGAAGCTGCGCGAATCGCCAGACGTGCGCGCCCTGCAGGGCGTGCTGGGCGCGGCCTAGACGCGAAGGTCCGCTTATCTTGGACGGCATGTCGTCCCGCCTTCCAATGTTTCCCCTCGGCGTGGTGCTCTTCCCCGGCACCCCGCTCCCGCTCCACATCTTTGAGCCCCGATATCGCCGGATGCTCGCCGACTGCCTGGCGGGTGACCGGCGGTTTGGCATTCTGCCCCCCGGCGACGTCGCCGAGATGCCTGAGCCCGGTGCCGTCGGCTGCGTCGCCGAGGTGCGGGTCAACCAGCCCATGCCCGACGGGCGCTCGAACATCGTGGTGACCGGTGGCTCCCGCTTCACGCTGACCGGTGTGCTGGACGAGGACCTGCCTTACCACGTGGGGTTGATGCAGCTCTTCGACGACGAGCCCGGAACCGGGCCGGCGCCCGCCGACCTCGAGCGCCTGCGCGAGCTGTTCGGCGAATATTACGCCGCGCTTCGCCAGCTCACCGATTCAGAGCCCGAGGCGGCCGACCTGCCGGACGATCCGCGCGAGCTCTCCTTTCACATCGCCGCGGCGCTCGAGACCGATGCCGACGTGAAGCAGCGGCTGCTGGCCGAGCGGAATACCGCGCGTCGGATCCGCGCGCTGATCCGCCTGTTGCCCGGCCTCGCCGCGAGCGCCATGTCGGCGCTCCGGATCCATCGTCGCGCGCACACCAACGGCACCGGCGGTCTCCGGCCCGACATCCTCACCGGCTGATGACCGCCGCCCCAGCCCGTCACGCAGCGCTGATCGAGGGCCTCGCCCGGATCGTGGGGCCCAAGTGGGTGCGGCACCGGCGCGCCGAGCTGGCCACGTTCAGCATGGACGGACTGCCGACGCGCGAGTCGTATCCGGCGCTCGTGGTCATGCCCGCCACCGCGGCCGAGGTGCGCGAGATCATCCGGCTGCTGCACATCCTGGACGTGCCGTTCGTCGCCCGGGGCGCCGGCACCGGCCTCTCCGGCGGCGCGGTCGCCGACCCCGACACGGTGCTCCTGACGCTCACCCGGATGAACCGGGTGCTGCGGGTGGACCCGGCCAACCGCCGCGCGACCGTCGAGCCCGGCGTCGTCAACGCCCGGCTCAGCGACGCGGTGCTGCCCTTCGGCCTGCACTACGTGCCCGATCCGTCCAGCCAGAGCGCCTGCACCGTCGGCGGCAACGTCGCGGAGAACGCGGGCGGTCCCCACTGCCTCAAGTACGGCGTCACGACCAACCACATCGTCGAGCTCGACGTCGTGCGCTCCGATGGCAGCACCGTGCGTCTCGGCTCCCCTCAGGGCGAGCCGTGGGGTCCCGACCTGGTGGGACTCTTCGTCGGCAGCGAGGGGATGTTCGGCGTGGCGGTGGCGATCACGGTTCGACTGGAGCCGCTCCCCGAGAGCGTCCGCACGATGCTCGCCGACTTCGACACGGTGCGGGGCGCGAGCGAGGCCGTCTCCGCGATCATCGCGGCGGGAATCGTCCCGGCAGCGCTGGAGATGATGGACCGCGCCTGCGTCGCCGCCGTGGAAGCGTCGATCTACGCGGCCGGTTATCCGACCGACGCGGAGGCGGTGCTGCTGGTTGAGCTGGACGGCGCCGCCGAGGCGGTCAGCGGCGAGGCCGAAGCGGTGGAGGCGCTGCTGCGGGAGCGGGGTGCGCGATCGGTGCGGAGCGCGACCTCGCCGGCCGACCGGGCGCGGCTCTGGCAGGGACGCAAGAAGGCATTCGGCGCGATGGGACGGATCGCGCCCGATCTCGCGGTGCAGGACGCGGTGGTGCCCCGCTCGGCGCTCCCCGACATCATGGACCGGATCGCCGAGGTGCGCGACCGCTACGGGCTCAGCATCAGCAACGTCTTTCACGCGGGCGACGGCAATCTGCACCCGAACATCTCTTTCGACCGTCGCGATCCCGATCTCGCGCACCGGGTGCACGAGGCCTGCCGGGAGATCATGGCCGCGTGCGTCGCCGCCGGCGGCAGCATAACCGGCGAGCACGGTGTCGGCTCCGACAAGCTCGACTACATGGAGTGGATCTTCGACGCCGAGACGCTGGGCGCGATGCGCGCGGTGCGGCGGGTCTTCGATCCCGGCGAGCGCGCCAACCCGGGCAAGGTGCTGCCGATGCACGCCTGCCGCGAATGGGTGGGACATGCGCGGATGCGTCACGACCGGGTGAGGCCGGAACCCGCGCTGCAGGACCCGGTGCGGGCATGAGCGAGGTCTATGTCCGGCTCAAGGCGCTGCTCGGCACCGCGGGCGTGGAGCGCGATCCCGATGGGCTGCCGCGCGCGACCCCCGAGTCGGCCGATTCGCTGGCGCTGGTCTGTCGCCTCGCGCACGACGAGGGCTGGAAGATCCGGGTCGAGGGCCGCGGCACCTGGCTGGCGCAGGACGCGCCGGCCGACCTCGCGGTGAGCACCCGGGGTCTCGACGAGATCGTGACGGTGAGTCCCGCCGATCTCGTGGCCACGGTGCAGGCGGGCGCCCCGCTCGAAGGGGTCCGCCGCCGGCTGGCGGATTACGGGATGTGGCTCGGGCTCGATCCGCCGGGCCGGCCCGACCGGAGTCTGGGCTCGATCGTCGCCACGGCGACCGCGGGGCCGCTGCGCCATGGCCTCGGGCCGGTCCGCGACCATGTGCTCGGCTGCACCGCGGCCACCGGCGACGGACGCCTGGTGCGGGCCGGCGGCCGGGTCGTCAAGAACGTCGCCGGCTACGACCTCACCAAGCTCCAGGTCGGCGGCTTTGGCGGCTTCGGGATCATCACCGAGGTCAATCTCCGGCTCCGCGCTCTGCCCCGCGCCGACGTGACCCTGATCGCCGTCGGCACCCGCGACTCGCTGACCGGTGGCGCCCGCGATCTCGTCGCCGCCGGACTGCTGCCCGCCGCGCTCGAGCTGATGTCGCCTGCGCTCGCCGCCGAGGCCGACTGGGTGCTCGCCGCGCGTCTGGTCGGCACCCAGCCGTCGGTGCAGGCGGAAGTGCGGCGGTTGTCGGTCAAGGGTGCTCTGGTCTGGCAGCAGCTCGCCACCGACAAGACCGCCGCCTTCTGGAGCACCGCGGCGCGCGGCGCGCTCGGCGGTCCCATCACCCTCCGCCTCGGCGTGCTCGCCGAAGGCCTCGACGAGACCATCGATCTGCTGGGCCGCGAGCTCGATGAGAGCCTGGTGTCGGCCAGCGCCGCGACCGGCGGACTCCGCTGGACCGGCCACGCGCCGGTGGAGAAGCTCCGCGCCCTGCGGCGGGCCGTCGCGGCCCGCGAGATCCCGATGACACTCGAACGCGCGCCGTGGCCGGTACGTCGGGCGCTGGGGCACTTCGGCGCGTATCGCGAAGGCGTCGGACAGCTCGTCGGCCGGCTCCGCGACAGCTTCGATCCCGGCGGCTGCCTCAGCGTGGCACTGGAGGGCGTTGATGCAGCCTGAACTCACACGGAGCTCCGGGGAGGCCGCACGGAACTCCGGGAAGGCCGACTTTTCCGCGCTCGACCCCTGCGTCCACTGCGGTTTCTGCCTCCCGGCCTGCCCCACCTATCTCGCGACCGGCGACGAGGCCGACAGTCCCCGGGGCCGCATCGTGCTGATGCGCGCGCTCGAGCGCGGCGAGCTCGACGCGCACGACGACGCGCTCAACCAGCATCTCGACGCCTGTCTCGGCTGCCGCGGCTGCGAGCC
>JACDDX010000118.1 GCA_013816685.1 Gemmatimonadales bacterium | reverse complement strand
GGCGACCAGCACCGGTAAGACGCTCCGGACACCTCGAGGCACGACGGCCGCCCGGGGCTGCGGCGCGAGCACCGAGTCGGACGGCGTCGGCGGCAGCACACTCGCAACCGTCACCGGCACCTCGACTGGTTCCACCGAATCGACCGTACCGTTGGCGCCGAGCAGCAGCGGGCCCGGCAGCGACACAAGCTCAGTACCGGCCCGCCAGATCGCCACCGGATAGGCGATATCGGCCGAGTCACCGCGGAGGGTAACGCGTGGGGGACCCAGCGACTCGACTGGGTCGGTCGGCTCCCAGTCGGCCGGACGGACGGTGGCGCCTCGGGGGATGGCGACGGTCCGACCCAGCCACACGGTGTCGCCGACCGTGGGGGCGGGAGGGCCCGCGGCCCCGAGCTGCAGCAGCAGCGCGAACCCGATCACGCGGGCGCTGTCATGCGCGGTGCAGCCTGCGGGCGCGCGCGGCGAAGGCGCGGCGGAGCGGCAGGGCGTAGTCGGCGCCGGTGGTGAGACTCAACTGATCGGCGCCCGCAGCGGCAAGCATCCGCCCACGATCATGCCGCCGGCCGTCGGCCAGCTCGGCGAGCCGGCGGCGGACCTCGCGGCTTCCGGTATCCACCAGCACGCGCCGCCCCGACTCCGCATCCTCGATCTCGATCCAGCCGGAGGCCGGCAGCGCGGACTCGCGCGGATCGTCGACCATGATGGCGACGACGTCGTGCCGTGCGGCCAGGCGGCGGAGCGGGCGCTCCCAGCCTTCGGCGATGAAATCGGAGAGGACGACGACGACGCTCCGGTGGCGGAGCAGCCGGCTGGCGTAGGACAGGCTGGCGGCGAGATTGGTGCGGCGGCCCGCCGGCTCGAATGCCACAAGGTCACGAATGACGCGAAGCGCGTGGCGGCGGCCCTTCCGTGGCGGGATCACCCGCTCGATCTCGTCGGCGAAGAGCAGCGCTCCCACCCGGTCGGTGTGGTAGGCGGCGGCGAGCGCGAGCACGGCGGCCACCTCGACCGACAGCGCGGCTTTCGTCACCGGCTCGCCGAAGCGGGTCGAGCCGCTCTGATCCACCAGCAGCATGAGGGTGAGCTCGCGCTCTTCGGTAAAGGTCTTGACAAACGGACTTCCGAGGCGAGCGGTGACGTTCCAGTCGATGGCCCGGATGTCGTCGCCCGCCTCGTAGGCGCGCACCTCGGCGAACTCCATTCCCTGGCCTCTAAAGACCGAACGGTATTCGCCGGCGAACAGGGAGCCGACGAGCCCCCGGGTGCGGAGCTCGATCGCCCTGACCTGCTTCAGGATCTCGGGAGATACCGACATGGCAGGATGGACGGCTGTGCGGGACGCGGCCGTAGCGGGCGCCGGCGCACGGCCCGCTGGATCAGGGGACGCGGAGCGCGGCGAGCACGCGGCGCACCACGTCGTCGGTGCTGAGGTCTTCCGCTTCCGCCTCGAAGGTGAGCACAATCCGATGGCGCAGCACATCGGCCGCGAGCGCGCGGACGTCGTCGGGCACCACGTAGGTGCGCCCCCGCAGAAAGGCGTGCGCGCGCGCCGCCTGCGCCAGCGCGATCGAGGCGCGCGGCGACCCGCCGAACGCGATCAGCGGCCGCAGATCGGCGAGCCCGACCGTCCCCGGATCGCGTGTCGCGCGCACCAGGTCGACGATGTAGTCCACGATCTTCTGGTCCATGTGCAGCGCCGCGATGGCGGCGCGCGCCGTGAGAATCGCGGCCGGATCGAGCAGCCGCTCGACGGTGATCTCCCGCCCTCCGCTGATCCGGAGGAGTACCTCCTTCTCCTCGTCCCGTGTCGGGTAATCGACCCGCACCTTGAGCATGAACCGATCGAGCTGTGCCTCGGGCAGCGGATAGGTGCCCTCGCTCTCGATCGGGTTCTGCGTCGCCAGCACGAGGAACGGCTCCTCGAGCGGAAAGGTGGTGCCCCCGATCGTCACCTGCTTCTCCTGCATCGCCTCCAGCAGGGCGGCCTGCACCTTTGCCGGCGCGCGATTGATCTCGTCGGCCAGGATGATCTGGGCGAACAGCGGACCCTTCTTCACGTGGAAGTCCTGGGTCTTCTGATCGTACACCATCGTGCCAATGACATCGGCCGGAAGCAGATCGGGCGTGAACTGGATGCGCGAGAACGACGCGTGGATGATCTCGGCCAGCGTCTTCACCGTGAGCGTCTTGGCGAGCCCGGGCACGCCCTCGAGCAGGATGTGGCCGCCGGTGAGCATGCCGACGAGCAGGCGCTCGATCATGGCGTCCTGCCCCACGATCCGCTTCGAGACCTCCTTGACGATCCGCTGCACCGGGATCTGAGGGGCCGTGGAGGGAGGGACGTGCTGCGGAACGGCGGTCATGGCGCCTCCGGGCTCAGCCCGACCGCCTGGTACAGGGCCGATTCCTCACGGGGCGTCAGCGGGCGCGACTGGCCGACCGGCAACTCGCCGAGACGCACCGGGCCATACGAGAGCCGGGCCAACCGATCCACTTTCAGTCCCATCGCTTCGCACCACTTCCGGACAATCCGGTTCCGTCCTTCCTCGAGCGTCACGTCCAGGATACTGCGGCCCTCGTTCCCGGGACGGACCCGCACAGCCGAGGGTGTCACCGCGCGCCCGTCGATCACCAGCCGCTCCCGGACGGCCGCGGTGATCTCGGCGGTCGAGCGGCCGTGGACCAGCGCCGTGTAGCGCCGCGAGACCCGGTAGCTGGGATGGGTCAGCCGGTGCACCGCGTCGCCATCGGTGGTGAGCAGCAGCAGCCCGGTGGTGTTCATGTCGAGTCGGCCGACGTAGGTGAGCCCCGCCGAGCGCGGAATCATGTCGAGAACGGTGCGGCGGCCCTCGTCATCGCTGGCGGTCGTCACCACGCCGAGCGGCTTGTGGAAGGCCAGCCAGCGCCGTTCGACCGACTTGACGCTCCGCCCGCCGACGGTAATGCGCTGCCGATCGGGATCCACCTTCATGCCGAGCGTCGCGACCTTGCCGTCCACCTTGACCCGTCCCGCTTCGATCAGCGTCTCCGCCGCGCGGCGCGACGCGACACCCGCGCGGGCGAGGGCCCGCTGCAGCCGCATCTCGCTCACGACTCTGCCTCCACGTACGCCGCGGCGTCGTCGGCGCCTTCCGGCTCCGGATGATGCGGGCGCAGGGCGATGGTCAGCTCGTCCGCCCGGGGCAGATCGGCCAGGTCGCGGAGGCCGAGCAGCTCGAGAAAGGCCGCGGCCGTGCCGTAGAGGAGGGGGCGGCCGAGGGCTTCGCTCCGCCCCACGACTTCGATCAACCCGCGTTCCTGCAGTGAGCGCAGCACGCCGCCCGCGGACACGCCACGGATCTCCTCGATCTCGGCGCGACCGACCGGTTGACGGTACGCGATCACGGCGAGCGTCTCCAGCGCCGCGGCGGTGAGCTTGGGAGCGCGGACCGAGAACTGCGCGCGCTCGATCGCGGCCGCGTGCACGGCGCGGGTGAGGATCTGGTGCCCACCCGCCAGCTCCACGAGCTCGATGCCGTGCTGTTCGAAGTCGTAGTGCTCGCGCACCTGTTCGAGCGCCACGCGCACGTCGGCAGTCGTGGCGTCGGGGTCGAGGGCACCGAGCTCCTCGACGGTGAGCGGCCGGGCGGCGCTGAAGAGCGCGGCCTCAATGAGCCGGGCGAGTGGTGTCACGGAGGATGCGCATGGGTGAGAAGGGATCGTGCTGGGTGAGCCTCAGCACGCCGCGCCGGGCGAGCTCAAGCAGGGCCAGCAGCGTCGACAGCACCTCGACGATCGAGTGGCGCTCGCCCAGCGCCTCCAGCCACCCGATCTCCGCGCGCTCGTCGAGCAGCCCCTCGATGCGGCGCGTCGCCTGCTCGACGTCGAGCGGGCGAGCCACCACCCTGTGGAGAACGGGCGACGGAATGGCGGCAATGACGCGCTCGATCGCCCGCAACATCTCAAGCAGGTCGAGCGCGAGTGGCGGTGGCGGGAGCACGGGCGGCGGCGGCAGGTAACCGCGCGCGAACTGCGCGGCGCGACGCTCGCTCGCGCGGCCGAGCCAGATGGCGATCTCCCGGATCTGCTGGTACTCGAGCAGCCGGCGCACCAGCTCCGCGCGGGGGTCTTCCCAGCCCTCGTCGTCCGTGCGGCGCGGCAGCAGCATCTGGGCCTTGAGGCGCACCAGCCGGCTGGCCATGTCGAGGTAGTCGGCCGCCTGATTCAGTCCCAGCTCGCCGATCGCCTGGAGAAACTGGTCGGCGATCCGTGCGATCGGGATGTCGGAGATCTCGAGCTGTTCCTCCCGCAGGAGATGCAGCAGCAGATCCAGCGGGCCGGAGAACGCGTCGAGGCGGACGACGAACCCCGGCCCCGCGCCCAGCGTCGTCGTGGGTGCGTCCCGCACGACCACCGTCAATAGGCCCCCGCGATCGGCCCCACCTGGTACGGCGCGATGAGCCCGCCCAGCAGTGACATCATCTTGATCGCGGGCGTCAGCAGCACCGACATGACGGGCCGGAAGAGGAAGAGCAGCGCGAAGAGCGGCAGATAGCCGAACCGCTGCAGTCCACGGTACCAGGTGCCCGCCTTCGGCGGCAGCGCGTGATAGAGCAGATGCGAGCCATCGAGCGGGGGCAGCGGAATCAGATTGAAGAAGCAGAGCAGCAGATTCAGCCAGATGCCGTGCACCATCATCCGCTGCGCCGTGTCGAGCACGGAGGCGGCATCGGGCAGCGACCGCGCGAACAGGCCGAGCACCACGAAGACGAGTGCCCAGACCAGTGCCAGCAGGAAGTTGGTGGTCACGCCCGCGGCCGACACCAGGATATCGCCCCGGCGGAAATTGCGGAATTTGCGGGAGTTCACCGGCACCGGCCTGGCGCCCCCGAAGGTGTACCGGCCACCCGACCCGAAGAAGATCAGGGCGGGCATCAGGATGCTCATCCAGGGGTCGATGTGCGGGATCGGGTTGAGAGTCACCCGACCCAGCGCGTAGGCGGTGTCGTCACCCTGCTGCAGCGCGACCGCGGCGTGGGCGTACTCATGGGCCACCATGCCGAAGACGAGCATGGGGAAGGCGAGAATGAAGTCGCTGAGCTGTTGTTGCAGGCGTGCGCCCCGGGTCGAGAGGGCGGAATGGTAACACCGGGCGGGAGTAACTCAAAGCCGGGCTGCGCTTGACCTTGCGAGTCGCGCGCCCTATCTTCCCCGCTCTCGTTCCCGCTGATCGTCCCGTGCACCGAGGTGGCCGTGCCCCGTATCGAATCCGCCAAGAAGCGCATGCGTCAGTCCGAGGCCCGCGCCGCGCACAACCGTACCCAGCGCAGCCAGCTCCGCACCGCGCTCAAGCGGGTCCGCACGGCGAGCGCTGAAACCGCCCAGGCCGCATACACCGATGCGGTCCGGCTGCTTGACCGTGCGGGGCGCAAGAAGATCGTGCACCCGAACGCTGCCGCCCGTCAGAAGAGCCGCCTCGCGAAGCTGCTCAACAAGCAGCCCTGAGCCGAAAGGTCCGATCGGGGAACGGCGCCTCGGGCGCCGAGCGTCGTAAAGGGCCGCGCATCGCGGCCCTTTGTTGTGCCTGCAATGGCTGGAACACTAGGCGAGATCCGGCGCACAAACGCTTACAGTGCAGCGAGCTCCGCGCCGCAGCGCTCGCAGTACCACTCGGTGGGACGATTCAGCGTTCCGCACTCGCCGCACTTGAGCGTTTTCGCCACGCCCGCCGGCCCGCCCTTGGTCGGCGCGGGCGCGGACCCAGGACCGGTGGACGCGGGCG
>JACDDX010000117.1 GCA_013816685.1 Gemmatimonadales bacterium | reverse complement strand
CGCGCTAGGCCCGATTACCGGCGGCTCCACGATCTGGACCCACTGGAACGCTGGAATCGACGCTCCGAACTCCGCGAGCGTTTCCCTGAGGCGGACCAGTGGTACCATTGGATGCTGCGAAAGACGCGTCGCACCTGAGGAGAAACGATGCACGCTGATCTGGTGAGGCTGCTCGACCTGCAGGAGAGAGACGCCGTGCTGGCGGACGCGGAACGACGGGTCGCCGAGGTGGGCCGCGACGAGACGCGGCTGGAGGAGGGGTTTCGCGCGACCCGGGCGACACTCGACCACGCCCGCCGCGCCAATGCCGAGGGCGTGCGCCTGCGCGACGCGCTCGAGACGAAAATCGAAGCCCAGCGCCGGCAGCAGGAGCGGCGGAAGCTCCGGCTGGATCAGGTGCACAACCAGCGGGAAGCCTCAGCGGTGATGGCGGAGCTCGACCTGGCGGGCAGCGCGATCTCGCAGGAAGAATCGGACTGGGTGAAGGCGGCCGAGGTGGTCTCGGCGCGGGAGGAGCGGGTGCGGGAGCAGGAGGCGAAGCTCGCCGAGGTGGAGGCGGCGCTGGCGCCCGAGCGCGCGTCGCTGGCACAGCGTCGTGCCGAGGTCGAGGCGGAGCGGGACACCGTGCGGCGGACCCGCGACGAACGCGCGGCCGAAATCACAAAGCCGCTGCGCGTTCAGTACGAGCGGCTCCGCGGCTCCAGGATCGGCCCGGTCATCGTGGCCCTGCGGGGCGGGGCCTGCGGCGCCTGCCACACCGCGGTCCCGTTGAGCCGGCGCGGGCAGATCCGGAACGGACGCATCATCGACAGCTGCGAGGGCTGCGGCGCGATCCTGTACCCGTCCGAGAGCGACGGGACCGGATGAACCGGACACTGCGCTACACTGTGGCCGGGTGACCGTCTCCACTCCATCGGCGCCCAGCTGCGCCGCCGCCGCGCGGTCGCTGCCGCTCCGCTGGATCGTGGCCGCACGGCCCGACGACTCGGCGGTCCGATCGCTGGCAACGGCGCTCAACCTTCCCGGGTCGCTGGCCGCGCTGCTGGTCCAGCGGGGGCACGGCACCAGCGAGGACGCGCGTGACTTCCTCCGCCCCGCGCTGACCAGCCTTGCCGATCCCTTCGCGCTCGCCGGCATGTCCGAGGCAGTCGAGGCGGTGACGGCCGCGGTGCGGAGCGCACAGACCATTTTGGTTCATGGCGACTACGACGTAGACGGGCAGTGCGCCACCGCCGTGCTCACCCGTGCGCTCCGGGCTGCGGGCGCGCAGGTCCGGCCCTTCGTGCCTCACCGGCTGCGGGATGGCTATGACTTCGGGCCTGCCGGCCTCGAGGCGGCCCGGGTCGCCGGCGCCTCGCTCATCATCACCTGTGACTGCGGCATCAACGCTGTCGACACAGTGCGGGCGGCGCGCGAGGCGGGCATCGGGGTGGTGATCACCGATCATCATCTTCCCGGCCCCGACTTGCCGGCCGCGCTCGCCATCGTCGATCCGCAGTGCCCGGACGATTGCTCCGGGCTGGGCGCGCTCTGCGGAACCGGCATCGCCTTCAAGCTGGTTCAGGCACTCGCCCCCGCACTCGGCCTGCCCCCGAACCTGCCCTGGCACCTGCTCGATCTGGTCGCGCTCGCCACGGTGGCCGACGTCGTGCCGCTCACCGGCGAGAACCGGATTCTGGTGAAGCACGGGCTCAAGCTGCTGGGCGAGAGCCGCTGGCCTGGGCTGCGCGCGCTGGTCGCGGCGGGCGGGATGGAAGGCAAGGCCATCCGCGCCAGCCATCTCGGCTTCGTCCTCGGGCCGCGGCTCAATGCGGCGGGCCGGATCGGCGAGGCCGGCGACGGACTCCGCCTCCTCCTCACCGACGATGCGAACGAGGCCGAGGAGCTGGCCCGGGCGCTCGAGCGCCTCAACACCGAGCGCCAGGGTATCGATCAGCAGATTCTCGACGAGGCGCTGGAGCGGGTGGAGGCGGCGTTCAATCCGGAGCGCGATGCGGCATTCGTGCTGGCGGGAGACGGGTGGCATCCCGGGGTCGTCGGCATCGCGGCCTCGCGCATCGTCGAGCGCTACGGGCGCCCGGCCTTTCTCATCGCGTTCGACGGTGACATCGGCAAAGGGTCGGGGCGGAGCATCTCGCGCTTCCATCTCCACCAGGCGCTGCTTCAGTGCGCCGACCTGCTGGAGCGCTTCGGTGGACACCAGATGGCGGCCGGCCTCACGATACGACGCGAGCAGCTGGACGCGTTTCGCGAGCGCTTCACGGCGGTGGCCGCAGCGGCGCTCGTGCCCGCCGAACTCGGGCCGGAGCAGCGGGTCGACCTGGAGCTCACCCTCGCCGACGCGACCGTCGAGCTCGAGCGGCTCTCCCGCTACCTCGAGCCCTGCGGCATCGGCAACCCGGGTCCGGTTTTCGGCGTGCGCGGCGCGCGTCTCCTCGATCGTCGCGAGGTGGGGCAGGGACACCTCAAGGGTGTGCTCGAGGACGGCAGCGCGCGGCTGCCGGCGATCGCGTTCGGCTGGGCGACTCGCGCGGCGGAGCTCGGCAGCGGACCGGTGGACGCGGCGTTCCGGCTCGAGAGCAACGTGTGGAACGGCCACACCACGCTGCAGGCACGGCTCTGCGCGCTTTCGCCCCACGCGCCCGCCTGAACCTCGCGTGCGCATCGTCGGGGGCCGGTTCGGCGGGCGCCGTCTGAGCATCCCCGCCGATCCCCGCGTCCGGCCAACCGCCGATCGGGTGCGCGAAGCATGGATGAGCATCCTCGGCGCTTCCCTGGAGGGAGCACGGGTGCTCGATCTCTTCGCCGGAAGCGGCGCGCTCGGGCTCGAGGCGCTGTCGCGCGGGGCGCACGCGGCAACGTTCGTGGAGCTGAGTCCGCGCTCGCTCGCGGCCATCCACGCCAACGTGCGGGAGCTGGGTGTCGGCGACCACGTCGTCGTACGGCGCGGCGACGCGCTCCGGTACGCCGAAGGGCTCGCCCTGGCGAGCTACGACGTCGCCTTTGCCGATCCGCCGTACACCGCCGACGCCGCCGAGCGGCTGGTCGCGCTCTACCGCCGGATCCCGTTCTCGGCCATTCTTTCGGTCGAACATCCGTCCGACCTCGCGCTCTCCGGCGACATTACGCGGCGCTACGGCGACACCGCCCTCACCTTCTGCCACGCGACATGACCCGGATCGCCATCTATCCCGGCTCGTTCGATCCGCCCACCAGGGGACACGAAGATCTGGTGCGCCGGAGTCTGACGCTCGCCGACCAGCTCATCGTCGCCGTCGCCCGGAACTCGGCCAAGGAGCCGCTCTTTCCGGTTGACGAGCGGATCGCCATGCTCCGCGCCGCCACCGGCAGCGATCCCCGGGTGCGCTTCGAGGCGTTCGACGGCCTGCTCGCCGACTTCGCCAAAGGGGTCGGCGCCACGATCGTGGTGCGCGGGCTCCGCGCGGTCAGCGACTTCGAGTACGAGTTCCAGATGGCACTGATGAACCGGCAGTTGCATCCCTCGCTCGAGACGGTGTTCCTGGTGCCGGCGGTCGATCTCACCTATCTGAGCAGCAGCCTCGTCCGCGAGGTGGCGCGACACGGCGGGGAAGTGCGGCCGCTGGTCCATCCGGCGGTGGCCGAGGCGCTGGCGCGCCGCTTTCCGCGCAACGCGACGTGACGTGAGTTTCCGGGAAACGCTGCTGGCGCGGGCCGCGGGGCGCCGCACGCGGCTGGTGCTGGCCGAGGGTCATGATCCGAGGATCCAGGCCGCCGCCCGCCGACTGCGCGAGCTGGGCATCGCCGATCCCATCGTCGTCGGGGGACCGGAAGGTGTGGACGCCGTGCGCGATCGCCGGCTTCCGCAGATCGCGCGGTATCTCCGCGACCGAAGGCCGGAGCGGATCCATGACGGCGTGCACGCGCTCGACGTGGCCGCGGAGCCGCTCTACTTTGGCGCATCGCTCGTGGCGTTGGGCGAGGCCGACGGGCTCGTCGCCGGTGCCTGCTGTCCCACGGCCGCGGTGCTGCGCGCGTCGCTCTGGGCGATCGGGCTAGCCGGTGGCGCTGCGCTCGTGAGCTCCGCGTTCTACATGGTGCTGCGCGACGGGACGGTCCTGACGTTCACCGACTGCGCCGTCGTGCCCGAGCCCACACCAGGTCAGCTGGCCGATATCGCGCTGGCGGCGGCGCTGGCGCGAGTGCGTGTCGTCGGCGACGAGCCGCGGGTCGCGTTCCTGTCCTACAGCAGCAAAGGGAGCGCGGGCGGGCCGCGGGTAGCGCGGGTGCAGGAGGCGCTGGCGCGCTTCCGGGAGCTCGCGCCCGCCATCGCAGCCGACGGCGAGCTCCAGGGCGATGCCGCGCTCGTGCCAAGCGTTGGAGCCCTCAAGGCTCCGGACTCTCCCGTGGCAGGGCGCGCCAACGTCCTGGTCTTTCCCGATCTCGACGCCGGCAATATCGCGTACAAGCTGACTCAGCGGCTCGGCGGCGCCGTGGCCCTGGGACCGGTGCTCCAGGGGCTCGCGCGGCCGGTTGCCGACCTGTCGCGCGGAGCCACGGCCGACGATATTGTCGAGGTGGCCGCGATGGTGGCGATGCAGTGCGCGGAGACGACGGCCTGACGAACGCGGACCGAGAGGGCGCATGGGGTTCCAGGAGACGAAGGATCCGAGCGGAGTCGCGGTGGTGCGGGTGGACGGGCAGCTCATCGTGGGCAACCGCCAGGAGCTCAAGGACCTCGCGCAGCAGATGGTGGACCGAGGCGAGCGCAAGATCCTCATCGACTTCGCGCGTACCGGCTACATCGATTCCTCCGGGCTCGGCGCACTGGTGTCGATCTCCAAGAAAATCCGCGAGGTCGGCGGGGAGCTTCGACTCTCCGGCCTGAATGAAGACCTCCGCTCACTGTTCGAGCTGACCAAGCTGGACACTCTGTTCGAGATCGCCGAGACCCCCGCGCAGGCGCTGGCGAGCTTCTAGGGACAGCCCGGTGATGCTGCCGCTCCGCCTCTGCCTGCGCCGCGAGCCCGCGGTCGACGGGTCCGGGGCGCTGGTCACCCTGCGCATTCCGAGCGACGTCGAGTGCATCGAGGGCGCGGTGGATCTCGTCACCCGTCACTGTTTCGCGGGCCACTCCACGTCACCCCATACCCGGTTCCGGCTGCAGGTCGTGCTGTCGGAAGCGCTGGCCAACGCCATCGTGCGCGGCAACCGCGAGGACGACGCGAAGTGGGTCCACCTGCGGGCCGAGCTGCAGGACGATGTGATCCGGGTGTACGTCACCGACGAGGGCCCGGGGTTCGACCCGCATGCGGTGCCCGAGCCGATCCGGCCGGAGCGGGTGGACGGACCGGGCGGACGGGGACTCTTCCTCATCCACCAACTCGTGGACGCGGTTCATTTCAACGACCAGGGAAACTGCATCTGCATGACGCTGCGCCGCCCCTAGGGCGGCTCGACCTCGTGCTCGACGGTCTGAGCGCGCTGGTCGGCGTGACGGTGCGGGTGTGGCGCTACGACGGGCGCGGTCTGCGGCCCGCCGCGGGCGCCGATCCCGGCTACGCTCCCCCGATTCCCCGGAGAGCGGGGCCGGTGCCCGTGCCCGTGGGGTCCTCGTGGCTCCAGCCGCTCTCCCAGCCGGAGGGATTCTGGGTCGAGGCGTGCGGGCCCGATGCCGGCCGGCTCGAAGCCGCTGCGCGCGACGCGGCGCCGCTGGTCGCGATGCTGCTGGAGGCCGAGCGCCAGCGCGGCCTGCTCGCCGAGGAGCTCACCGCACGCTACGAGGAGATCGACCTTCTCTACGCGATCAGCGAGATCCTGGGTCAGACGGT
>JACDDX010000116.1 GCA_013816685.1 Gemmatimonadales bacterium | reverse complement strand
GATCCGCAACGGACGAAAGATCAGTCGGGGCGAAGGGATCGTGCTGCATTCCGGAGGTCGGACCTTTCCCATCGGCCTCAGCACGACGACCTTCAGGCAGGAGGCGCAGGATGCGCCATCGGTCACCGCCATCTTTACCGACATCTCGGACCTGAAGGAAGTGCAGGAGTTGCAGGCGCGCGCGGAACGCCTTGAGGCGGTGGCGGCGCTCAGCGCATCTCTGGCCCACGAGATCCGCAATCCGCTCGCATCGATCCGGAGCTCCGTCGAGCAACTGGCCCGATCGCGGTATGCGGACGACGACGAGCGGTTCCTGGCCGGCCTCATCGTCCGGGAGAGCGATAGGCTCAGCAGGCTGCTCAGTGAGTTCCTGGACTTTGCACGGGTGCGGGCCACCCACTTCGTTCCCCTCGACCTGCACACCGTGGCGGTGGCGGTCGTCCGGCTGATCAAGGCCCACCCGGAGTGCCGGCCCGACGCGCAGCTGGTGGTCGAAGGCGGCCGCACGCTGCTCGAGGGCGACGAAGATCTGCTGCATCGGATTCTCGCCAACTTGGTCCTCAACGCCGCGCAGGCGGCGCGGGGTCCCATTCGGATCACCGTGAGCGTGCTGGCGGTGCAGGGGAGCGAGATTCCGCACGGCACCAACCTGGACCACGCGGTCCGGCTGCAGGTGCGCGACAACGGGCCCGGCATTCCGGACGAGATCCGGGACCGACTGTTCGAGCCGTTCGTGTCCGCCCGTACCGGCGGCAGCGGTCTGGGCCTCGCCATCGTGCAGCGTGCCGTCGAGGCCCACCGAGGTCTGGTCCAGTGCGACTCCACGCCCACCACGGGCACCACGTTCACCATCTTTCTGCCCGCCAGAATGCTGGCGGAGGACGCCGCATGAGCAACAAGCCCTCGGTTCTGGTGGTCGACGACGAATCCGGGATTCTCGACACCCTCCGCATCCTGCTGCGCAACGAAGGGTTCGACGTGACGACCGCCCAAGGCGGCAAGGCGGGACTGGAACAGATTCGTTCCGGCCAGTACGACATCATTCTGTCCGACGTGCGAATGCCGCAGGTCACCGGCATCGACATCCTGAACGCCGCCCGCGAGCAGGATCCCATGACTCCCGTGATCCTGATGACCGCGCAGGCGTCGCTGCAGAGCGCCATCAGCGCGGTCAACTCCGGCGCTTTCTACTACATCCAGAAGCCGTTTTCGAATGACGAGCTCGTCGCCATTCTTCGCCGGGCCTGTGAGTTTCGGGCAGTGCGGGTGGAGAACAAGCAGCTCAAGCAGGAGATCCGCCGGCGGGACAAGGCCGCCGTCAGCCGTCCGATCGGCAAGTCCAAGCGGTTCCTCGAGGTACTGAAGCTCGCCGAGCACGTGGCACCTACTGATTCCACCGTGCTGATCCAGGGCGAGAGCGGGACGGGCAAGGAGGTCATCGCCCGGTACATCCACAACCTTTCGACCCGGGTTGACGGCCCGTTCATGTCCATCAACTGCGGCGCCCTCCCGGAAAATCTGCTGGAGAGTGAGTTGTTCGGGCACGTGAAGGGATCGTTCACGGGCGCAGTCCGCGACAAGCAGGGTCTCTTCGCTGCCGCCCGCGGCGGGAGCTTCTTCCTCGACGAAGTCGGCGAGATGCCGCCGTCGCTCCAGGTAAAGTTGCTGCGGGTGCTCCAGGAGCGGGAGGCGATTCCGGTCGGGGCCACCGAGGCCATCCCGGTGGACGTACGGATCATCGCCGCCACCAACCGAGACCTGGAGGAGGAGATCCGGCGGGCCAACTTCCGCTCCGATCTCTTCTACCGGCTCAACGTCATCGCGCTCAACCTGCCGCCGCTGCGTGATCGCCGCGATGACATCCTGCTGCTGCTGGAATCGTTTCTCCAGCAACTGGCGCAGGAGAGCAACGCCGATCCGAAAGCGCTGACTTCGGAGGCGATGGACGCGGTCATGGTTTACGAATGGCCCGGCAACGTGCGGGAGCTGGAGAACGCCCTGGAACATGCGGTCGTGATCAGCCGCAGCAACCTGATCGACGCGGCCGCGCTTCCCGAGCGCATCACCAAGCGCCGGAAGGAGCCGCTCGTGGCCGAGCGCTCCTACCGGAACCCGACGCTCGAGGTGATCGAGCGAGCCTATATCATGTGGGTGCTGCAGGCCGAAGGCGGCAACAAGACGCGCGCCGCCGAGGTGCTCGGCATCGATCCGTCGACCCTGTACCGGAAGCTGAGCCGGTACGAGGAGCAGGTCGAAGTGAAGGCCTGAGCTACCTCGCTGCCACCGCCCTCCGCGCCTCGAAGGTACGGACGTAGGCCTCGAGCAGGCGCGAGCGCAGGTCGCCCGACTTCCGGACGCTGAACGGGGCCAGCGCGTTCAAGTCGCGCCGCGCTCCCGAAATATCCCCCGTGTGCAGCCGCGCGAACACCGCTCCATCCCGCAGTTCGTCCGCCGTAATCCACCGGTGTTCCCGCATTGCCACCGGCGTCAGCCGATCCGCCGCCCGCGCGGCTTCCCCAAAATTCCACGCCGCCAGTCCGTGTCGGAAGGCGATGACGTCCCTGACAGCCGCAGGCGCGTCGTGCCGTGCCACGGTCTGTTCCAGAGCGGCATAGAATGCCTCGTCCGCTACCCCGGCGGTGCCCGCGTTCCGCAGCCGGTCGACCTCGCCCGCCTGCTCGAGCCACAGCTCCCAATTCGCCGGTGCGGCCGGCTGCGCTTCCATGGTGTGCCACTGCCGCCACCGCCAGATGGCTTGCCCCGCCGCCACTGAGGGAGGGAGTGCGGTCGCCGTCAGCGCGGCCGGTGTACGGAGCAGCGCTCCCAGGGCGCGGGCCCGCACTCGGGGGTTCTCCGGGATGGCGGGTACGAGTTCGACGCCAGCCGACAGGCGTCGCTGACGCACTGAGGATACCAGGGAGAACCAGTCGGCGGAGAGTGCGGGGAATCCGGCCGCAAAATCGTGACGGAACCGCCGCCGCTCGGCGCCGAGATCGAGGATAGGATAGAAGTCCGAGTTGGGCTGAACGCCGTCCGCGAGCAGCGGGCCGAGCTCGGCCCGTCCCGCCAGGTGCAGGCCGTCGAGCGCCGCCGGCGTAAGCGGTGCGTAGTGACACAGGTCGGTGTGGAGGGCGGGTAATTCCATAACCGACCAATCCGGACGCGGGAGCGACGGCCGGTTGCTTGCCACGACGAGGAGATCTCCGCTGGGCACGAGATAGATCTCGTAAGACGGGAAGGTCCGGTGAATTGCTGCCAGCACGCTCAACACCAACCCGTCGTCCAGCTCATACACGTGCAGCCATTGGCCGAACACACCCGTGTCGGAGAGGTAGCCGCTCACCCGCTGGTAGAACTCGACCGTGAACAGGCCAGAGACGCCGCTCACCCATGGGTTCGACGGTTCCGACATGATGAGGTCGTAGCGCTGGTGGGCAGAGGCGAAGAACGACTTGGCGTCATCAATCACGATGTGAGAGCGGGGATCGTCGAAGGCGCGCCGGTTGGCTGGATAGAACAGGCGCGATCCCCGGATCATCTCGGGCTCGATCTCGATCGTCACCAGTGACCGAAGCGCTGGGCTGGCCAGTAACAGGTGGGACGACATCCCCGATCCCTGTCCGATGATGGCCGCGGTCCGTGCCACGGGGGCATGCGCCAGGGTAACGAGCGGCAGGAGGGTCTGCGTCGCGGCATCGGCGCCGAGCGCTTCGCGTGGAGCGCTGGAGTCGCAGGGCAGGTACCAGGACCGCGGTAATGAAGCGTCCGGCTTGCCGTTAGTGACGAGGGAGAAGAGCCCGAGCGTCGGCATGATGATGCCCGAGACCGTGGCGGTGCGGCCGTCGCGGTGAAACCGGATTTCGCGCTCGCCGGGCTTGACCATCGCGCCGGTGCGGTACACACCGCTCGAGAGCAGTACCGGATCGAATCGGAGTCCACCCCACGCGACCACTGCCACCAGCGCCGCGGCGAGCGCGCCAGCGCTGGCCAGCCTCGGCCTCGGGCGCACACCGGACGGTGCGGGCTGGCGGAGCAGGAACACACCCACCGCCATGTCGAGCATGGCACCCGCGATCAGCATCGCATGCAGGCCGACTGTCGGCAGCAGCACCAGCCCGGCCACGATAACGCCGACGATCGACCCGAGCGTGTTCCAGGCGTACACCGACCCCACCGCGGCTTCACCGGCGCGATGCCGCAGCAGTGTCCTCGTGATCAGCGGCAGTGTCATACCCGCGCAGAACGTCGCCGGGAGCATGACGACGAGGCAGAGCGCGTAGCGCGCGAGCGTGAAGCCGGTATAGCCCGCGTCTGTCGGGGCGAAGGCCGCGATGAGTGACGCGACCCAGCCGAACGAGTGCAGATAGAGCGGAAGCGTCGCCAGCGCGAGCGCGCCCATGGTCCACTGTACGATGCCGAGCGCGCGCAGCGGATCAGCCAGACGGTCCGCGCGCGAGCGGATCCAGAGGGCGCCCAGCGCGAGTCCCAGGATGAAGGCCGACAGCATCAGCTCGAACGAGTGGGTCGCGCTGCCCAGGACCAGCGAGAGCATGCGGATCCAGGCGATCTCATAGATGAAGGAAGCGACGGCTGTCACGAAGCTGGTGGCGAGCAGGCGGCGCCGGATTGTGTCGGGTACCCGCTCCTGGGAGGGGGAAGAGGGCGCCGAGGCTGCCGGCGCTGGTCGGGAGCGGTTCGCCACGATGACGGCTACAGTCAACGCGGCGACTGACAGGTTGACGATCGCGGCGGCCAGGAGGGTTCCCGGCAGGCCCACCGCTTCTACCAGATAGAACCCTGCGACGAGCACACCACCTGCGGCGCCGATGCTGTTCGCGAAATACAGCATCGAAAGCGTACGTCCTGGCCGCTTGCTGGACAGGCGAAGGATGCCAGCGGTCATCAGGGGAAAGGTCATCCCGAGCAGGATGGATTGCGGCAGGATGAGCGCCCCGGCGATCGCCCACTTGGCGATCGCCAGCGTCATTGTGCCGGTGATACCCGGGTAAACGGAGGTATACGCCCAGCCGGTGACGGCGTTGAACGCCTCGTGAAAGAACAGGCCGAGGCATCCGACCAAAAATTCCACCGCTACGTAGCCGACGAGTGGCTCGGCGATGCGGGTCGATCGCCGGCTGACCAGCATCGCCCCTGCTGACATTCCGCCGAGGAAAATCACCAGCACGATGATCTGTGCGTAGGCATCGTGACCGACGAAGAGTCCCAGATAGCGAGTCCAGATGGACTCGTACATGAGCCCGGCGGCCCCGGAGAGAATGAAGAGCAGGGTGAGAGCACCGATCATGATCGGTCCCACGCGCGCGCGCGTCGTTGAAGAGGCCGAGTAGCTGTGAAGGGGCGTTCAGCGGGCAAGAAGCGTGCAGTTGTTGGCGCGGTGCGAAGGCTGGGGAACTGTGTCGCGAAGATATGATGTCCCCTCTGTAAGGGCGTTCCGCATTATGTACGCACTCCCATGGATCCCCACTCTTGCAAAATCCGCTTTCGACCGGCGCCGGATGGTGTGCGCAGCAGGGTGCAGAGAGCGCCCTAACATACGTGAGATCAGCCGGTTCACGAGGGGGACTGGGGGGGTGGCATACGTGTTGCCCACCGCACGGCCCGGCGGACCGAGAACGGCGGCACTCGGCACCTGAGGATGAGCCGCTCCAACCATTTGGAGGAACGATGCAGAACCGCAAGGGCTTCACCCTCATCGAGCTGTTGATCGTGGTCGTCATCATCGGCATCCTGGCTGCCATCGCGATTCCGAAGTTCGCCAACACCAAGGAAAAGGCCGTGCTGGCCAGCATGAAGTCCGACCTTCGTAACATGG
>JACDDX010000115.1 GCA_013816685.1 Gemmatimonadales bacterium | reverse complement strand
AAAGAGGAACAGCGCGGTGAGCACCGCCGTGACGTTCGAGTCGACGATGGCATTCATCGCGTGCTTGAAGCCCTCGTCAACCGAGAGCCGCACCGTCTTACCGTGCACCAGTTCCTCCCGGATCCGCTCGAAGATCAGCACATTGCTGTCCACCGCGATACCGATGGAGAGGACGATGCCCGCGAGCCCGGGCAGCGTGAGCGTCGCCTCTATCAATGAGAGTCCGCCCAGGGTGAAGAGCACGTAGAGCCCGAGCGCCGCCACCGCCAGCACCCCGCTCAGGCGGTAGTACCCGACCATGATCAGGATGACGAGCGCGGTGCCGACGAGGCCGGCGGTGATGCCATGCCGGATCGAGTCGCTGCCGAGGCTGGCGCCGACCTGCCGCTCCTCGACGATCTTGAGCGGGATCGGGAGCGCGCCGGCCCGAAGCGTCAGCGCGAGATCCTGCGCCTCCTGCAGGCTCTTGCCGCCCAGGGTGATCTGACCGTTCCGCCCAATCCGGCTCTGGATGACCGGCGGCCGTCCCTGCACCCGTCCGTCGAGCAGGATCGCCATGAAATCGTTAATGTGGCGGCCGGTTTCATCACCAAACTTCCGACCCCCCGCCCGGTCCAGCTCGAAGGTGACCATCGGCCCGTTGGTGAGTGGATCGAGCTGCGCCTGCGCGTTCACCAGATTGGCGCCGGTGACGATGCTGCGGTCGTCGAGGGCATACAGATAGCGGAACTGCTGGACGCCGACGCTCGTGGGCGCCGCCGACCAGCGCAGCACCATGCCACGCGGAAGCTGGCGCATGACCCCCGGCAGATTGATCAGGCTGTCGATCCGGGGAAAGGCCGTCTCGGCCACCGCATACTCGCCAGGGACGCCACCGGCCCCGGCTCCGCCGGCCGGCTGAATCAGCCCGGCGAGGATGCCGCCGGTGCTGGTGACGGTATCGCGCGCCGCGTCCAGCGCCGCGTTGGGCGCGGTGTCACGTCGGGCTGAATCGGCGCCGGATGGAACCGGAGCGGCACCCGGCCCAGCGGGGACCTTCGACTTCGACGTGTCGGCCCGCGAGCTGTCTCCGCCGAGCAGCTGCTCGACGGCGGACGGACCGCCGCGGGAGGTGTCGGCCTGGCGGACGCCGAGCCCGCGCAGCACCCGGTCCATGGCCGGCAAGGCCTTCTCAAGCGCGCTGGTCTCGTCGGTAATCTTGAACTCGAGAAAGGCGCTCCGCTGGACGATCGCCTTGGCGCGGGCGGGATCGGTGATACCGGCGAGCTCCACCACGAGCCGTTCATCGCCGACCCGCTGGATGAGCGGCTCGGTGACGCCGAACTCGTCGATACGCTTGCGAAGCACTTGGAGCGCGAGCTCGAGATCGCGCTTGCGGTCCGCGCTGACCTGGCGCGATTGATCCAGCTCGAGCGCCAGGTGCATGCCGCCCTGGAGATCGAGCCCGCGCTTCAGCGGCACCCGTTTCACCTCGCGGTCGTGCATGACCCCGGTCTCGGGATCGCGCTCGCGCACGCTCTGCGTCCGTGGAATGAGGGCGAAGATGCTCGCGGCGATGAGCACCGCGATGATGATCAGCCGGTTACGAAGGGAAGCAAACATCGAGGTCGCAATCTCAGGCGTGAGGCACGCGGCTGAAGGTGGAGTCGCCGTCCAGGATCGAGAGCGCCTGGACGCGATCGTGCTGCAACTGCTGCTGCAACTGCGCGACGGACCCGAATCGTCGGACGTCGCGGATTCTGTCGACCCATTCGACCCGGACCCACGCGCCGTACAGGTCGGCCTCGACGCCGAAGAGGTGCGCTTCGAGCGTGGAGCGGGGATCGGCGTGAAAAGTAGGCTTGGGGCCCTGATTCATCATCCCTCCGGCTCGCCCGCCGGGCCACTCGACCCGCACCGCGTACACGCCGTCCGGCGGCAGGAGCTTCGCCCGCGGTAGATCCGACAGGTTGATGGTCGGAAATCCGAGCAGCCGGCCTCGCCGCTCGCCGGCCATCACCCGCCCGCTGGCCTGATAGGGCCGGCCCAGGAGCCGGGCCGCGGTGGCGAGGTCACCGCCGGCGACCGCACGGCGGATGCGGCTGCTCGACACGTGCTGGTCGCCGACGTCCACCGGGCTCACGATGTCCACCGCAAAGCCGAGCTCGGCGCCCAGGGTGCGGAGGGTTTCGGCGTCCCCGCTCCGACCCCGCCCGAACCCGTGGTCGTACCCGATGACGAGCTCGCGCATGCCGCAGCGTGCCAGCAGGATCTCCTGCACGAACGCCTCGGGACTCAGCGCCGCGAGCCAGCGGTCGAAGCGAAGCAGCAGCACGTAATCCAGCGGGGTCTGCGCCAGGATTTCGAGCCGCTCGGGCGTGGACGTCAGCAGCGGCGGCGCCGCTTGCGGGTTCACGACCTCTAGCGGGTGCGGATCGAAGGTGACGAGAATGCTCACCCGCCCAGCCTCGGTCGCGCGGCGGGCGATCTCACGCAGCACCGCCTGGTGTCCGAGGTGCACCCCATCGAACGAGCCGACCGTCACCACCGCGCCGTTGGGACCGACCGGCAGCGGCAGTCCGGCAGGATCGACCGGCAGGGTCACGGCATCGCCGGCATCACGGCGTCGCCAGCACGACCGTCGGCCGGAGCCAGCCATCCTCTGCGGTCCCGACCGCCACCACCTCGTCACCATGCAGGACGGCGATCGGGCCGCTCGCATTTGGGGCGCCCGGCACCGACCGGCCGTGCGCCACGTCCCGCAGCGCCGCCGGATCCAGCTCCATCACCGGCAGGTGCCGGAGCACGTCGAGGAGCGGCAGGACCGCCTCCGCCGTCACATCCTGCGGCGCGACGGCGCGAGAGACGTCGAGTCCACCGATGGCTTCCCGCCGGAGCGCGGTCAGGTGGGCGCCGGTGCCGAGGCGCTCGCCCAGATCGCGCGCGAGGGCCCGGAGGTAGGTGCCCGCGCTCACCTCAGCGCGGAAGATGGCCGTCTCCCCATCCCACCCGACCAGCTCGATCCGGCGTACGGTCACGCTCACCTCGGCCAGTTGGACCGGCTTCCCGCGGCGCGCCAGTTGGTGGCTCCGCTGTCCGCCGACGTGCTTGGCCGAAAACGCTGGCGGCCGCTGGGACTGCGTGCCCAGAAACCGGTGCAGCGCCGTCCTGATCGTCGCCTCGCTCACGGCAGCCACGGGCAGCGGCGGGCCCAGGGGCTCGCCGGTGGCATCGTCGGTCGCGGTGCGGACGCCGAGGCGGGCGGCGGCAAGGTAGGTCTTCGGCTGACCTTCGACGAAGCGGGCGAGGCGGGTCCCGCGGCCGCACAGCACGATGAGCAGCCCCGTCGCGAAGGGGTCGAGCGTCCCGGTGTGTCCCACCGCCCGTGTTCCCAGCGCCCGCCGCACCATCGCGACGACGTCGTGCGACGTCGGTCCCGCCGGCTTGTCCACGAGCAGGGCACCCGTCAGTCCTGGGTCTCCTCGCGGATCTGGCTCAGCAACTCGTCGATCCGGGCCGCGCGCTCGGGGCTGGTGTCGCGCTCGAAGTGCAGCATGGGGACGATGCGTGTCGTGAGCACCTTGGCAGCGCGACTCCGGAGAAAGCTGGCCGCGCTTCCGAGGCCCTCGATGGTGCGCTCGCGCTGCTCGTCGTCGCCGGGGATGCTGACCAGCACGCGGGCGTGCGAGAGATCGCCGCTCACGTGAACCGCGGTGACGGTGACGCCGCTCGCGACCCGCGGATCGCGGACATCGTCACGCAGCAGCGCATCGGCCACGATCTGACGGATCGTCTCGGCAACCTGTTCCGGCCGCCGCGAGGGGCCGCGGGTGGCGCGTCTCACCGGTAGGCCGTTGCCGTGTCCATGATGCGGACGCCGTCCGCCTCCTGGACCAGTCGGTCGGCCGCCCGCAGCATCTCCTCGACCACCGGACGCGCGCTGCCCACCGCCGCGCAAGCGATCTCGGCCCGCTGCCAGAGATCCTGATGGGCCGTCTCCGCGACGCTGACGTTCAGCGCGCGGCGGAGCTCCCCGGTCAACGGCTTGAGCACGCTCCGCTTTTCCTTGAGCGACTGACACCCGGGCAGATGCAGGTCCCAGGTCTGGACAGCGACGATTACCATGCGCGGCCCTCAGATCCGTGCCCGGGTCACGCCCCCGCCGCCCTCACGCCCCCGCTCCGGACGCCGCCGGCTGCAGGGTGCGCTTCACCTCTTCCATCCGGAACGACTCGATCCGGTCGCCGACCTTGAGGTCGTTGTAATTCTCGACGCCAATGCCGCACTCGAGTCCTTCGCGCACCTCCCGCACGTCGTCCTTGAAGCGCTTGAGGCTGGACAGGTTGCCGGTGTAGACCGGCGAGCCGTCGCGGAGCACTCGCACCTTCTGCGCGCGATTGATGGTCCCGCTCCGGATCATGCAGCCGGCGATGGTGCCCACCTTGCTCACCTTGAAGAGCTGCAGCACTTCGGCATCGCCCATCACGGTCTCGCGCTCCTCGGGCTTGAGCAACCCCTCGAGCGCCGCCCGCACATCCTCCACCGCCTCGTAGATGATGCGGTAAGTGCGGATGTCCACCTGCTCCCGCTCCGCCGCATTCCGCGCATTGGAGTCGGGCCGGACGTGAAAGCCGAGCACGATGGCGCCGGAGGCCTTGCCCAGGAGCACGTCGCTCTCGGTGATGGCGCCGACGCCGCGATGGATGACGTCCACCCGGGCCTCACTGGTGCTGAGCTGGGCGAGCGCGTCGGCCAGCGCTTCGGCCGGACCGCCCTGGTCCGCCTTGATGATGATCCGGAGCGCGCTGACCGCACCCTCCTTGAGCGCCCGGCTGAAGTCCTCCAGCGAGGTGCCCTTCTGCCGCCGGCGGTTCTCCGCCTCGCGGTCGAGTCGCTGGCGCTTCTGCGCGATCTCGCGCGCTTCCACCGCGTCGGCGACGACGGAGAAGGTGTCGCCCGCCGCCGGTACGCCCTCGAAGCCGAGGATCTGGACCGGAATGGACGGGCCGGCCTCCTTGACGCCTTTGCCGCGCTCGTCGTAGAGTGCGCGGACCCGGCCGGAGAACTTCCCGCAGATGAAGTTGTCGCCGACCCTGAGGGTGCCCTTCTGGACCAGGATCGTCGCGAGCGGACCCTTGCCCGGATCGAGCGTGGCCTCCAGCACCGCCCCGTGCGCTCGGCCCTCTGGGTTCGCCGTGAGATCGAGGATCTCGGCCTGGAGCAGGATCTGCTCGAGCATCCGATCGATGCCGGTGCCCTTCTTGGCCGAAATCTCGGCCGACAGCACGTTGCCGCCGAACTCCTCCAGGACGACGCTGTGCTGGAGCAGATCGCGCTTCACCTTGGCCACGTCGGCCGAGGGGAGGTCGATCTTGTTGATGGCGACGATCATCGGGACGCCGGCGTTTCTGGCATGGCTGATCGCCTCGACGGTCTGCGGCATGACCTGGTCGTCGGCGGCCACGACGAGCACCACGGTGTCCGTGACCTGGGCACCTCGGGCGCGCATGGCGGTGAACGCCTGGTGGCCAGGGGTATCGAGGAAGGTGATGGCGCGGCCGTTCGGCAGCGACACGTGGTACGCGCCGATGTGCTGCGTGATGCCGCCCGCTTCGCCGGCGACCACGTTGGCCTTCCGGATGTAATCGAGCAGCGAGGTCTTGCCGTGGTCGACGTGGCCCATGATGGTCACCACCGGCGGCCGGGGCTGCTGCTGCTCCTCGGTCTCGTCGGTCTCGACCGTGGAGATGTCGGCGGCGTACTCCTGCTCCCGGACCGCTTCGAACCCGAATGCCGACGCGATGAGCTCGATCTGGTCGAAGTCCAGTCGCTGGTTCACCGTCACCATCAGCCCCAGCTCCTTGAAGGCGAACTGGACGATCTGGGTAGCAGGAACCTTCATGGCG
>JACDDX010000114.1 GCA_013816685.1 Gemmatimonadales bacterium | reverse complement strand
GGACGGCAGGGCCTGGATCTGCTCGAACGTCACCGTGGTGGCGTTCTCCGGCGTCTCCATCGCTGTGGCCGGTCCCGCCCTGGCCATACCCTCTTCTCGCTGGTTTGCGCCGGGCGTCAACCTACGGACACTGTCGGTGCTGGTCTGCGCCCGTGCTGACGCGGTGAAGAGCGCGAGCAGCAGCGGGGCCGCCAGGGAACAGGGAATCCATTTCGGCCAGCCGAGCAACCAGCGATTCATCGGAACCCTTGCGTACAGCCGACGAAGGTATGGAAGGCGCCGAGTCCGGCAGCGCCTCCGGATGCCATCATTTACCTCGTTGAGAATATTGTCAGGAACAGAGGTGTTGCGCACTCTCGCATCAGACAGGCTGGCCGATAAGTCCACCCGACGCGTCACCGCTCACGGCTACATTCATCTCCGGGCCCAGTCCTTCATGGCGACGAAACGAGGAGGAGTCGAATGCAAACGCGGGTGCCGTGGGTGATGCTGCTGCTTGCCTCGGCGGCCTGCGCCAAGCTCAACTTTTTGAAGCCGCCGGCAGTGCCGCGCCGGGTGGGGACCTCCTCCACCCAGACGGGCCCCGCGATGGTCAGGACGAACGCCAGTGGGCGCCGGGGCTCCTGGAACGCCGAGTGGCCAGCGTACAACAACACCCTCGCGGGCTCGCGGTTCTCGCCCCTGACGCAGCTCACGCCACGCACCGTCGGCGCGCTCCGGCGTGTCTGCACCTTCCCGCTCCACGAGCGCGCGGCCATGCAGGCGGGACCGGTCATGGTGGGCGGAACGCTCTACGTCACCACCGCACGGTCCACCTACGCGATCGATGCCGCCACCTGTGGGCTTCGGTGGAAGCACGTCTATCGCTACAGCCCTGCCCCACCCTTTGACCTCAAAGTCAACCGGGGCGTGGCCTACGCTGACGGACGGGTGTTCCGGGGCGCAAACGACGGTCGCGTCTACGCGCTCGACGCCCGCACCGGTCAGGAGGTCTGGAACGTCGTCGCGGGCGATCCGCACCGGGGAGAGACCTTCCCGGCCGCGCCGGTCGTCTGGCATGGTCTGGTGTTCCTCGGCAACGCGGGAGGCGACAACTTCGGCGTGCGCGGCCGCATGATGGCGTTCGACGCGAGGACCGGTGGACGGGTCTGGAGCTTCGAGCTCGTGCCGGAATCGGGCGAGCCGGCGCGCAGCTGGCCGCCCGCCACCGAGATCGTGCCCAAAGGCGGCGGGGCGAGCTGGACCTCTTACACCGTGGACACCACCACTGGCACGGTATACGTGCCGACCGGCAACGCCGCGCCCGACTTCCTCCCCGGTCTCCGCTCCGGCGACAACCTCTACACTTTCGGCGTCGTTGGCCTCGACGCGCGCACCGGCGCACTGCGGCAGTGGTTTCCGGTGCTCCGGGGCGACAATCACGATTGGGATGTGGCCGCCGCCCCGGCGCTGATCACGACTCGAGCGGGCAAGCGCCTGCTCGCGGTGGCCGGCAAGGACGGACACGTCATCGGGTTTGACGTGAAAAGCGGGCAGCGGCACTTCAGCACACCCGTCACCACCATCGCCAACGCAAACGCTCCGCTGACCCCCGATGGCACCCGATTCTGCCCTGGCGTGAACGGTGGCGTCGAGTGGAACGGGCCGTCGTATTCGCCTCAGCTCAATGCGCTCTACCTTCCCGCCATCGACTGGTGCACCACCGTCAGGCAAGCGCCGCCCGAGCACCTGCGGGGACGGACCGGAATTCCCTGGACCGGCTCCGCAGGACTGACGCACCCCTTCGGCATTCCTGATTCGTCCCGGCGCGGATGGCTCACGGCGGTCGATGCGGACCTCGGCACCGTGCTCTGGCGATACTCCTCGCCCACGCCTCTGGTCGCGGGTGTGACAGCGACTGCTGGCGGCGTCGTGTTCACCGCCGACCTCGATGGGCGCGTGCTGGCGTTCGACGCGAAGCGTGGGCGGATCTGCTGGGAAGGACAAACCGGGCAGCCGGTCGGAGGCGGCGTCGTCACCTACGGGGTGGCGGGACGGCAGTACGTGGCGGTGGCGTCGGGGCTGCATGCACCGGGGACGTGGCGGGTCAAGAGCAGCGATGCGACGGTGATCGTGTTCGCCCTGCCCTGAGAGCTGGCGGGAGCTCCTGCCCGCAGCGAACACTTCTACCGGCAGTACTCGTCGATCTGATCGATCCCCACCAGCACATCCCGCGGCTTGCTGCCGTCCGGCGGTCCCAGAATGCCGGCGAAGTGCAGCTGATCGATGATGCGTGCCGCGCGCCCGTAGCCGATGCGGAGTCGCCGCTGCAGCAGCGATGTCGACCCGCCCTGATTCTGCACGCAGGCCTCGGCCGCCTCGCGGAAGAGCGCGTCGCGGTCGCCCTCGGCGGCCTCCGACGATCCGCCCTCCCCCGCGTCCGGATCGGGCACCTCGTCGAGGATGTTCGTCTCGGTCGAGTCGGTCACCCCCTGCTGCTCGCGCTGCACCTTGAGCAGCCGGTACCGTTCCATGATCCGCTCGCTCTCTTCCGTCGAGATGTAGGCGCCCTGGAGCCGCATCGGCTCGCTCTTGCCCGGCTCGAGGAAGAGCATGTCGCCCTTGCCGAGGAGGGCCTCGGACCCGTTCTGATCGAGAATCGTGCGGCTGTCCACCTTGGAAGCGACACGGAAGGCGATCCGGCTCGGAAAATTGGCCTTGATGAGCCCAGTGATGACGTTGACCGAGGGGCGCTGCGTCGCGAGGATCAGGTGCAGCCCGACGGCACGCGCCTTCTGCGCCAGTCGCGCGAGCGGCGTCTCGACTTCGGCCTGCACCGTCATCATCAGATCGGCGAGCTCGTCCACCACGATGACGATGAGCGGCAGCTTGCCTTCGTTGTACGACTCGAGCTCCGGCGGCGGCGGAGGCGTGTCGGGGGCTTCCGCGGAGATGTCGGTCAGCGTGATTTTCCGCACGCCCGGATTCTTGAGCGGTTTGCCCTCCGCGACCTTGCGATTGAAATCTGTGAGGTTGCGCGCGCCGTTCGCTTCCAGCAGCGCGTAGCGCCGCTCCATCTCGGCCACGGCCCACTTGAGCACCCGGGCCGCTTCCTTGTTGTTCGTGACCACCGGGTGGCGGAGATGCGGCAGGTCCTTGTACATCGACAGCTCGACCATCTTCGGGTCGATCATCAGCAGGCGCAGATCGTCCTTGTGCTGATAATGGTAGATCAAGGACGTAATGATGGCGTTGAGGCCGACCGACTTTCCGGTGCCGGTGGCCCCGGCGATGAGCAGGTGCGGCATCTTCGCCAGGTCGGCAATGACCGCGCGACCTTCCAGATCGAGTCCGAGCGCCACCGGCAGCAGGCGCTCCTCACCGGTCCAGCTCTCCGACTCGAGCAGCTCGCGCAGCACGACCACCCGCGCCTTCGGGTTGGGCACCTCGACGCCGACCATGTCGCGTCCGGGGATGCGGGCCACCCGGATGGAGCGCGCGCTCATCTTGAGTGCCAGGTCATCGGCAAGATTGACCAGCCGGTTCATCTTCACGCCGGGCCGGAGCCGCACCCCGTATTGAGTCACGACCGGGCCGGTCGTCCGCCCGGCCACGTCACCCTGCACGTTGAATTCGGTGAGCGTCTCTTCCAGCCGCTCCTGCAGCGAGTTTAGCTCCTTCTCGCCGGCATCCACCGCCTTGGCCGGCGGCTCCGCGAGCTCTCCCAGCTCCCAGACCGGTCGCAGCTCCGTCTCACCAGTCGTGCCCTTCGCCTCGGGCTTCCTCGTCAGCTTCGGCTTGCCCAACTTGGGCTCGACCTTCGTCGTCACGATCGGCTGGAGGCCTTCGCGCAGCGCGACGGCTGTGACCTCCGCCGGCTCGGGCGTGGCGGCCGGCTCGAGATCGAGCGGCGGCAGCCGTCGGCGCCGGCGTGGCGCCACTTCGAGCTCCGTTTCGTCGCCCTGCGGCGTGGCGGGTGCCTTCGATCGCTCCAACCGCTGGAGCGGGTGCCAGGCGAAGGTGGCGAGGGTCAGCGCGGAGAGCGCAAGGAAGCCGACGAGGACCGCGCCGGCGATCCCGACCTGCGCCGAGATCGCCTGGGCGAAAAACCCGGGTAGCACGCCCACCGCACGGGCCGAGAAGCTGCGCTGTCCCACGTCGGCGTCCAGATCGACCGGGCTCACGTGCGCCACGACACCGACGAGGTAGGGCAGCAATACGCTCAGTCCCACGATCAGGATCGCGGAGCGCTTCATGTCGAGCTGGCCCAGCCGGTCGAAACCGGCGAGCGCGAGCCCGATGCCGAGGAGCGGAATGCCGAGCGCGCCGGCGCCGAGGAGCTGCCAGAGCAGGTGACCGATGCCCGCGCCGAGCGGACCGGTGCCCGCTACAGGCAACAGCGTCAGTCCGACGAACAACCCCGCGGCCAGCGCGCTGAGCGCACCGAGGCGGCGGCGGGAGTCGGCGCTCATGAGGGCTCCGGGGCGAGTGTCACCCGACGCTCGTGGAAGTACGGCAGCACCGGGTAAGCGTCGAGGCGGCCTGCCTCGGCCACGTCGGCCGCAAAGCCCAGACGGACCAGTTCCCGGCCGGCCCGGCTGTAGCGAAGCGGCCGCTCCCAGCGGTCGCCGTAGCGGCGCACCAGGTCGAGGCTGGCGATGGCCGCGTCGCTGAAGCCAGGGCGGGGCTTCCGGTCACCCAGGGCGGCGGCGATCAGCCGGCCGGCGCAGTAGGCGTCGTCGAGTGAAAAGCGGCCGCTGCGGCCGGCGCACAGAATTACCAGACCCCGGTCGTGTGCCAGCTCGTTGCGGGCGCGCGCCGCAGCGGCCGAGAGGTTCACGGCGGCCGTGAGGTAGACGGCGGCGGCACCCGGACAGGCGAGGAGCGCCTGGGTTCCGTTTGTCGTTGTGACGATGATTGTTTTGCCGCGCACGGCGGCCGCCGTCATTTCGAGCGGACTGTTGCCGAGCTGGAAGCCCGGAATGCGGACGCACTGGCGTTCCCCGGCGAGCAGCACGTCCCCACCGCCGATCGTCTGGGCAAGACGAAGCGCGTCGTCCGTGCCGCCCGCCGGGATGACCGCCCGAGCACCGTGGTGGAGCGCTGCGCAGATGGTCGTGGTGGCGCGCAGGATGTCCACCACGAAGATGGTGCGGCCCTGCAGGTCGGCGGGGTGGAGACTGCCGGGTGAGAAGACCACGTCGAGCTGCATCGACGCGCTCAGGCCTCGGGTCGAAGAAGATGCGGCTCGCGCTCGAGAAACCGCGTGTCGACATTACCCGCGACGAAATCGGGGTGCCGGATGACGCGGGACAGAAAGGGGATGGTCGTGGTCACTCCCTCGAGGATGAAGCTGTCCAGCGCTTGTCCCATGCGGGTGAGCGCCTCACTCCGGTCGTTCCCATGTACGATGACTTTGGCCAGCAGAGAGTCGTAGTAGGGCGGCACCGTGTAGCCGGAGTACACGTGCGTATCCACCCGAACGCCCGGGCCGCCCGGCGGATGGTACGCGGTGATCAATCCCGGACAGGGCTGAAAGTTCCGGTAGGGATCTTCCGCGTTGATGCGGCATTCTATGGCGTGGCCGCGGAGCCGGCGCCCGTCGCCCTGGAAGCCGATCGGCTCGCCGGCCGCGACCCGGATCTGCTCCTTGACCAGATCGAAGCTGGTCACCATTTCAGTGACGGGGTGCTCGACCTGGATCCGGGTATTCATCTCCATAAAATAAAAGTGGCCCGCCGGGTCGAGCAGAAACTCGAGCGTGCCGGCGCCGACGTAGCCGATGTTCGACGCGAGCGCGACGGCGGCCTTGCCCATCTGCTCGCGGAGCGCCGCGTCGAGCGCGGGGCTCGGGCTCTCCTCGATCAGCTTCTGGTGCCGCCGCTGCACCGAGCAGTCCCGCTCGCCC
>JACDDX010000113.1 GCA_013816685.1 Gemmatimonadales bacterium | reverse complement strand
GACGTAGCGCAGCACGATCCGGCCCTCGGCCTCGAGCATGCGGAGCGTATCGGGCTCCGCAACGTAGCGCCCCTCGCCATGTGCCACCGGCAGCCGGATGGAGGACCCTGCGGCATACCCGCCGGTAAACGGCGTGTCCCGGCGCTCGACCCGCACATCCACCGGCTTGGCGATGAACGTGAGGCCGGCGTTCCGCATCAGCGCGCCGGGCAGCAGGTGTGCTTCGCAGAGGATCTGGAAGCCGTTGCAGATGCCGAGCACCGCGCCGCCGTCCGCCGCGTGCCGCTGCACCGCCTGCATGATCGGGCTGAATCGCGCGATCGCGCCGGAACGGAGGTAGTCGCCGTAGCTGAAGCCGCCCGGCAGGATGACGGCATCGGCCGATTGCAGATCGGTGTCGCGGTGCCACACGAAGTACGCGTCCATGCCGGCTCGCGCCGAGGCGTGGAGCGCGTCGAAATCCGAGTTGCTGCCGGGGAAGCGCACCACCGCGACCCGCACCATCAGGCGGCCTCACGCGTGGCGGTGCCGACGTCCAGCGTGTAATCCTCGGTCACCGGGTTGGCAAGGAGCCGGTCGCACATCTCGCGCACCCGCCGCTCCGCGTCCGCTGGCGAGTCGGCCTCGATGGCGAGCTCGATGGCGCGGCCTATCCGCACCGAGCCGGCGCCATCGAACCCCAGCGACGCGAGCGCGTGCTCGACCGCCTGGCCCTGCGGGTCCAGCAGCCCGGTCCGCGGCATCACCCGTACGTGCACCTGGAAGGTCATTCGTCGATCTCCTGCCGTCGGTCGCCCAGCGCACCCCGGCGCTCGTGCGACGCCGGGGTGGCCAGGGCCGGATCGTAGACGTCGGCCACCCGCTCCTCCGCCAGCGGCTCCTGCTCCGGCCGCTCCATGAGGCCCAGCACGGTGGCGCGCGTGATCCCGAAGATCATGTAGGTGAGCCCCAGGGGGAAGAGAAAGTATTCCGGCACCAGCAGGCCGCCGAGCAGTATGGTCAGGTGCACGGCCAGCCCGAAGATGCCGCGCGCGCTGTGGAGGCCGATTCGCGGGAGCTTGGGATACTTGACGTTGCTGACCATCAGCAGGGCGAGCAGCAGCATGAGGACGACCAGCCCCTCGTGCTGCAGGTCGAGATATGCGAGCGACGCGCGATACCATTCCGTCTGGCTGAACGGGTAATACACCGCGAGCGTCATCCCGGCCGAGGGCGACGGCATGCCGGTGAACCAGGGGCTGGCCGGCTTGCCGGCCGAGAGCACGTTGAAGCGTGCGAGCCGGAGCGCGACGGCGACGACATAGAAGTAGCAGAGCACCCATGCGAAACGGCCGGCGCCGGAGAAGTCGAGGAAGTACATCAGCAGCGCGGGCGCAACGCCGAAGGAGATCACGTCCACCAGCGAGTCGAGCTCGGCGCCGAAGCGGGTGTTGGTGTTGGAGAGCCGTGCTACCCGGCCGTCGAGCATATCGAGAATGCCCGCGAAGACGATGAACCATCCGGCCCAGCGGAAGTTGCCGTTGAACGCGGAGACGATCGACCAGAAGCCGAAGAACAGGTTGCCGAGCGTGAAGGTGCTCGGCATGATCACGACGACCTGGCGCATGCTGGGACGGCGGGGTGGCTCCCGGCGGGTGATCAGCTCCATTGGGCGACCACCGTGATGCCGACCAGCGTCGTGTCACCGGTCTTGACCTTTATGGGTGTGCCGGGCGGCAGAAAGAGATCGACGCGGGAGCCGAACCGGATCAGGCCGAGGCGTTCCCCCTGGTGGACGTGTGCGCCGACCTCATGGTCGGTGACGATCCGCCGCGCGACGAGCCCTGCGATCTGGCGGATCAGCACCTTGCCGCTCGGGGAGTCGAGCCCGACCGAGGACTGCTCGTTGATGAGGCTCGCCTTTTCCGCGCCCGCGTGACCGAACTGCCCGGGGTTGTAGTGCCGGTAGGTGACAGTGCCGTCGGTTGGATACCGGTTCACATGACAGTCGAAGACGTTCATGAAAATCGAGATCCGGAGCGCGCGGCCCTTGAAGAAGGCGGGCTCGTCGACCTCGAGCACGCTCACGATCTTGCCGTCGGCGGGGGCCACGAGGAGCTGCGCGCCGCGCTCGCCTTTGCGCTCGGGATCGCGGAAGAAGGCGACGACCCAGACTGCGATGACCAGCCACGCGAAGGCGAGTGACCACCAGGCGGATGAGTGCGCCCGGGCTGCGTACGCGATCAGCGCCACCGCCACGACCCACGCCACGATGATAAACCAGCGGCCTTCGGGGGCGGTGCGGATCACGCGTCGATCTCCAGGTCCCGGCCGGTAAGGAGGCGATACGCCTCGAGGTAGCGGCGGCTCGTCGCGTCCACGACCTCGTCGGGCAGGCAAGGCGGCGGGCGTTCGCCGTCCCAGCCGCCGGCCGCCCTGATTCCGGCGAGATAGTCGCGGAGCGGCTGCTTGTCGAAGCTGGGCTGGCTCCGGCCCGGCTGATAGCGGTCGGCCGGCCAGAACCGGGAGCTGTCGGGCGTCAGCACCTCGTCGATCAGGAGCAGGCGGCCGTCATCCGTCGTGCCGAACTCGAATTTGGTATCCGCGATAATGATTCCACGCGACCCGGCATCGTCGCGCCCGGCATCGTAGACGGCGAAGCTCGCGTCCCTGAGCTCGCCTGCCCGGTCCGCTCCGAGCGCCTGCGCGACGGTCGCGAACGATACGTTCATGTCGTGGCCCGACTCCGCCTTGGTCGCCGGTGAGAAGAGCGGAGGGTCGAGCCGATCCGACTCGACCAGCCCGGCGGGCAGCGGCTCACCGGCCAGCGTGCCGCGCGCGCTGTATTCCTGCCAGGCCGAGCCGCTGAGGTAGCCGCGGACGATGCACTCGAACGGCAATGGCTCGGTGCGCCGCACCAGCATGGCGCGGCCGGCGATCTGCGCCTCCAGCCCGGCGAGCGCGGGCACCCGGGTGACGATCTCCCGAGTTCGCGCGGTGACGAAGTGCGACGGCAGCAGCGCCGCGAGCCGCTCGAACCAGAAGGCGCTGATCTGGGTGAGCACGGCGCCCTTCCGCGGAATCGGCTCGCGCATGACGATGTCGAAGGCGCTCACCCGGTCGCTGGCGACGAGGAGCAGGTGGCCCGCGTCGACCTCGTACACCTCACGCACCTTGCCGCGCCGGAGGAGCGGCAGCGGCAGCCGGCTCTCGATGACGACCGTCATACCCTGACCTCCGCCCCGTCGGGAGCCGCCGCGATCGGTCGCGCGCGCGCGAGCAGCGGCCGGAGATATTCGTCGAGAAATTCGCTCACCTGCCGGGCCGACCGACCGGTGTAGCCGGCCGGGTCGAGCTCGGCGCGAAGCGCGTCGGCCGGGACGCCGGCAAACGCCGGGTCGGCGGCGAGCCGCTCGAGCAGATCGTTGGACGCGCCACGGCTCACGCGCTCCGCCACCTGGAGGCTGTGCCGACGCACCACCTCGTGGAGCGCCTGGCGGTCGCCGCCGGCGCGGGTGCCCAGCATCAGCCACCGCTCGGTGGCCATGAACGGCATCTGCTCGGCGACGTGCCGGCGCACGACGTCCTCCCGCACTTCCAGGCCGGCGGCGACGTTCGTGGCCAACACCAGGATGGCATCGGTGGCGAGAAACGCTTCGGGCAGCGTCAGCCGCCGGTTGGCGCTGTCGTCCAGCGTGCGCTCCAGCCACTGACTGGCCGCGGTGTGCGCGCCGTTGGCCTGCAGCGAAATGACGAAGCGCGCCAGCCCGCTGATCCGTTCGGCTCGCATCGGGTTCCGCTTGTAGGCCATGGCGCTGGACCCGATCTGTTCGGTCTCGAAGGGCTCAAGCAGCTCGCCCTCGTGCTGCAGCAGGCGGAGGTCGCCGGACAGCTTGGCGGCCGACTGCGCGATGCCGCTGAGGGCGTCGAGGATGGCGCTGTCGGTCTTCCGCGGATAGGTCTGCCCGGTCACCGCGAATTGTTGGGCGAAATCGAGCTTGGCGGTGACCCGGCGCTCCAGCTCGCGCACCCGCTCGTGATCGCCGCCAAAGAGATCGAGAAACGACGCCTGGGTACCGGTGGTGCCCTGACAGCCGCGGAAGCGGAGCGTCGTGATCCGGTGCGACAGCTCTTCGACGTCGAGCCCGAAGTCCTGCATCCAGAGCGTCGCGCGCTTACCCACCGTCGTGAGCTGGGCCGGCTGGAAATGGGTGTAGGCCAGGCAGGGCAGGGCGGCGTGCCGCTCGGCAAACCCCTGCAGCGCGGACAGCACCGCCACCAGACGCCCGAGGAGGAGCCGCATCCCGTCGCGCATCACGAGCAGGTCGGCGTTGTCGGTGACGAAGGCGCTGGTGGCGCCGAGGTGGAGGAACGGGCGCGCCGCGGGCGCCTGATCGCCGAATGCATGAACGTGCGCCATCACGTCGTGTCGGAAACGGCGCTCGTATCCGGCCGCCACGGCCAGGTCCACGTCATCGAGATGCCCGCGCATCTCGGTGAGTGCGTCGTCCGGAATGGGCAGCCCGAGCTCGCGCTCGGCCTCCGCGAGCGCGAGCCAGAGCCGGCGCCAGAGCCCGATGCGGTGTGGCTCGCCCCAGAGCGACTGCATCGCGGGCGACGCATAGCGCGATCCCAGCGGCGAGCGCCAGCGGTCGTCGGTCATCGGAAGGCCAGATCGGTGAAGGTGATGTCGCCGCCGCGCTCGAGGTAGATCCGGACCACCTGGCCAGCGGTCACGTCAAGCAGACTCGCCACCTCGGACGCGCTCCGCACCGGCGTCCGGTCGACGCCCACGATCACGTCGCCCTCCCGGATCCCCGTCGCGCGGCTGACCCCGGGCGTGATCCGGAAGATGAGCGCACCGGCCTCACTCCTGAGACTGCGCTCGGCGCGCACCGCGGGCGTGAGCGTGATGAGCTCCAGCTCCTTGAGCACGGTGACCTTCTCGGCAGTCACGGTGGGCAGGTCGCCGGTGACGATTCGCCGGGTTGCGGAGCCCGCCCGGCCGCGGACGACGACGTTCACCGCGTCGCCGACATGCAGGTCGAGCTTCACCGCTTCCCAGTCGAGGTAGTTGCGAAGTCGCCGCCCGTTCGATTCGATCAGCGCGTCGCCGGCCCGTATGCCGGCCCGCGCCGCCGGCCCGTCGGGCGCAACGGCCGTCACCATGACGCCGCCCGAGCGCTTCCAGTCCTGCATCGCGCCGGCGCCCTGGGTCTCGAGGCCGACCCAGGCCCGGCGGAGCGCGCCGCGCTGGATGATCTCTTCGGCGACCCGCACGGCGCGCTCGATGGGGATGGCGAACCCCAGTCCGACCGATCCGCCGCTGCTGGAGAAGATCGACGAGTTGACGCCCACCACTTCGCCCGCGGCGTTCGTGAGGGGTCCGCCCGAGTTGCCGGGGTTGATCGCCGCGTCCGTCTGGATCATGTCGAGATAGAGTCCCGATTGCACGCCGCCGATCGCGCCCGGCAGGATGTTCCGGCCGGTCGCGCTCACCACGCCCACCGTCACCGTCGGCTCGGCGTCGCCCAGGAGATAGGCGTACGGATTGCCGAGCGCCACGACCCACTCCCCGATCATGAGGTCGGTGCTCCGGCCCAATGCGACCACCGGCAAGCCTGTCCGGCCCACCTTGAGCACCGCGATATCGGTCAGCGGGTCGGCGCCCAGTACGCGCGCCGGGAGGTCGCTGCCGTCGGGCAGCGTTACCACCGCCCGCTCGGCATCGGCGACGACGTGCTGATTGGTGATGATGATCCCGTCCCGCCGCAGCACGATGCCGGTGCCATACGACTGGACGGTGCGCTCTCCCTGGGGGATGAAGAAGAAGTCCCACGGGGTCTGGGGCGCGCTGCGCTGGCGGCTGGTCACGTTGATCGAGACCACTGCCGCCGAAACTCGCTCGGCGGCGGTGACGAGCGCCGTGCGGCGCGATGCGGCGATGGCGGGCTGTGCGGCCGCGGCAGGTGTGGAGCCCGTCGCTGCCGGCGCCTGGACCGGTGCTGCTG
>JACDDX010000112.1 GCA_013816685.1 Gemmatimonadales bacterium | reverse complement strand
TGCGTCCTTCGCGGGCGGTGTTCGTGCTGCGGTCTTCGCGGCTCCGCGCTTCGGCATCGTGTCGTCCAGCGGTTCATCGGGCACCGGACGCGCCCGCCCAAGGGGCGCGCCCAGGATGACCTCGTCTCCACCCAGCTCGGCCTGCTGCGCAAGATAACGCCGCCGCGCGTCAGCCAAATCGCGCCTCCATCGCGCTGAGGATCGCGTCGGCGACTTCACGCTTGGACAGGAGCGGCAGCCTTTCCGCGGTCCCGTCCCTGGCGAGCAGCGTGACCTGATTGGTGTCGTGCTCGAAGCCGGCGCCGGGCTCGAGTGCGTCGTTGATGACGATGAGATCGAGATCCTTGCCGGTCAGCTTGGCCCTCGCCTTGACGATCGCGTCGCCGGTCTCCAGCGCAAATCCGACGGTGACCGAGCCCGGCTTCCGGCACGCGCGCGTCGCGCTCAGGATGTCGGCGGTCGGCTCAAGCTCGACATTCAGCGCGCCTTGGCTGCGGGCCACTTTCAGCGTGGCCGCCGCACGGGGTCGGAAGTCGGACGGGGCCGCGGCCATCACCAGCAGGTCGGCTGAGGGCAGTTCGTCCCGCAGCGCGCGTTCCATGTCGGCAGTCGATTCGACGCGGCGCACGCGGACGCCGATCGGGTCGGGCAGCGACACCGGTCCCGACACCAGCACCACGTCGGCGCCCCGCTCCCACGCGGCCTCTGCGATCCGGAACCCCATCTTTCCACTGGATCGGTTGGTGACGACGCGGACCGGATCGATCGATTCGCGGGTCGGCCCCGCCGTCACGATGACTCGGCGACCGCCGAGCGGCCCCCGCCCGCCGATCAGCCGTGCGGCGTGCGCGAGGATCGCCTCGGGCTCACTCATCCGGCCCGGTCGGTCGGCCGGGCCTTCGGCAAGCGCGCCCGTGTCGGGGCCCACGACGACGGTGCCGCGCGAACGCAACGTCGCGAGATTCGCGGCCGTTTGCGCGTGATCGAACATGACGTCGTTCATGGCCGGCGCAACGAGCACGGGGGCGGTGCTGGCGAGGAGGAGCGAGGTGAGAAAGTCGTCGGCGAGACCCTGCGCCATGCGGGCGATGAGATGCGCCGTCGCGGGCGCGACGACGATGAGATCGGCCTCCTGGCCGAGCCGCACGTGGGCCAGAGCGGCATCCGGCGCCCACAGCGAGGTCTGAACCGGACGATTGGTGAGAGCGGCAAAGGTGAGCGGCCGGACGAACTCACCGGCACCATGGGTCATCACGACATCGACGGCGGCGCCGGCCTCGGTCAGCCGGCGCGCGAGCAGGCACGCCTTGTAGGAAGCGATTCCGCCCGACACGCCGAGAACGACGCGCCGGCCGGACCACACGGTCATGCCTCTGACCGACGCCGGCGTACGAGCTTGTAGTCGAGTTCGCCGTCCACCAGGACCTGCAGCGCCTTGGTGGTCAACTTCTCGCCGGTGGGCGCGCCCGGATCGCGAGGAAAGTCGTTGAGGAAACGCGCGAACTTCGCGGCGACCAGCACGCCGAGGTACTTGTTGCCGGCCTGCTTCGCCACTTCGTGCGGAGTCGTAATGCGCATTGGAGCTCCCCCGGCGCGGAGCCGGGCGTCAGGGTAAACAGTCAGCGTCGCGCCAGCCGGGACGCGGCGTCGGCGACGTCGGAGCGAAGCTGATCGATGAACTCGGGCAGCGTCTCCTGGCGCGACACGCGCCGTGCTTCGGCTTCCAGGATCGCGGCGACCTGCGAGACCGCGACAGCCAGTTCCTCGTTCAGAATTGCGAAATCGTACTCGGCCACGACCGCCAGCTCATCGGCCGCGCGCGCAATCCGCTCGCGCAGCACCTCGGGCGCCTCCGTCTTCCGCCCCCGCAAGCGCTGCACCAGCACCTTGGCCGAGGGCGGCAGCACGAACAGGTGGAGCGAGTTCGGAAAGGTGGTGCGGATCTGCCGCGCGCCCTGGACATCGATGTCGAGCACCGCGCTGCGGCCGCTCGCGAGCACGGCGTCGATCTCGCTTCGGAGCGTCCCGTACAACTCGCCGCCATATGTCGCCCACTCGAGAAACTCGCCCGCCCGCTGCCGGCGGGTAAACTCGTTCCGGCTCAGGAAGTGGTAGTCCCGGCCGTCCTGCTCACCGGGGCGGATCCGCCGGGTCGTCGCGGAGACGGAGTACCCCAGATCGTCCCGCGCCTGGAGGAGCATCTTCGCGATGGTGGTCTTGCCGCCGCCCGACGGGGACGAGAGCACCAGGAGGAACGGCATCACTCCAGATTCTCGAGCTGTTCCCGGAACTTCTCCAGATCGCCCTTCATGGCGATGACCTGTTGCGCGATCTCCGCGTCGTTCGCCTTGGCGCCCATCGTGTTCACCTCGCGGCCGAGCTCCTGCGCGAGGAAGCCGAGCTGCTTGCCGGCCGGTCTGTCGCCAGAGAGGGCCTGGCGCGCGGCGGCGGCGTGAGCCCGGAAGCGGACCAGCTCTTCCGTGATGTCGAGCTTGTCGGCCATGAACGCGAGCTCCTGGGCCAGCCGCGCGTCGTCCAGCGGGCGGCCGTCGAGCATCTCCGTCACGGCGGCGCGGAGTCGATCGCGCTCCCGCACCAGCCGCTCCGGAGCTCGCCGGGCGATGGCCTGCACCGCGGTCTCCAGCAGGTCGAGCCGGTGCCCGAGCTCCGCGACGAGCGCCTCGCCTTCGCGCGCCCGCATGGCACGGCACTCACTGGCGGCCTGTCCGACGACGGGCTCCACTGCGGCCCACCCGACCTCGGTCGCGGCCTCGGCGCTCCAGGTCAGCACCTCGGGCTGCCGAGCCACGAGCTCGAGCGAGACGTCGCCGCCCAGTCCGAGCGACTGTTGCAGGTCACGCAGTACGGCGGCCACGGCACGGGCCCGCTCGTGGTCCACCGCGAGCGCCGAAGGACGCTCGGGCGACTCGGTCCAGCGCGCCTGCACCGCGAGGTGGCCGCGGTCGAAATCCCGCCGCAGCCGCTCGCGCAGATCGCCTTCCAGGCCGGACAGGTCGTGCGGCAACTTGGCCGCGAGATTGAAAAAGCGGTGGTTGACGGTCCGGATCTCGACGCGAAGCCTGCCGCCGGCCACCGCACCCTCCGCCGCCCCGAATCCCGTCATGCTGTTGAGCACGCCAGCTCCGCAGTCGGGAAAGGCGCGAAACGTACCCGGGCGGGCCCTCGAAAACCAGCCCTGAGAGCCCGTCAGCTGACGGCACCAAGAGCTCCGAACCTGGTTCTCGGACAACGTCCTTTCCGCCTCGTATCCGATTGCAATCCGCTGATTTGCGGCGCGGGGCTTACCTAGTTGAGGAACTGCCAGCGCACGCCGAAGGTGCTGCCGTAAGACAACAGATCGAAGCCGGGAACGTAGGTCAGATCGCTGCCGGTGAGATTGGTGCGATCCCAGAAGACGATGAAGTCCTGCAGCTGGAACTGGATCAGAGTTCGCAGAAAGGTGGCGCCCTTGAGCCGGATCGGGGCGCCGTCGATGTCGCGCCCGATGATACCGGTGCCCCAGCTTTCCATGGCCAGCCGCAGCTCCAGGTCGAAGATGCCGCTGCGAAATTGCCGGAGGAACTTCGAGCGGAGCGTGGCCGCCACGAGCGAGTGCGTCGGCGGCAGCCCGTCCGGCGTGAGCGTCCCCCGGGGATCGCTGTACCAGCCGTCGAGGCTCAGCCACCGGAGCGGCGCGACGCGGGCAGAGGCGGTGAGCCATGTCGTCCGGGGTGCGGTGGCCAGCGCCGCCACCCGCGGAAACTCGGGGAACGAGTACGGCTGGAAAGTGGACGTTCGCGCGTAGGCCAGACGAAGGCCCAGCCGGCTTCGACTCCACCCGGCCGCGAGCTCGTAGTCGCGGATTTCCTGGGCGCTGTCAGTCAGGATCGACGGCGCCGCCACGTCGCGCCCCAGCCGCGCCGTGCCGGTGAGTGCGACACCCGGAACCGGCGCGAGGCCGGCACTCGCGGAGACGTAGCGGCTCGTTCGCCCTCCGCGGTGATGCTGAAGCACCGCTTCTCCGTTGAACGAGATCGCCGCCGACGGCGTCCACCCCGCATTCCCGCGGACGTCGAGCGCCGTCCAGCGCGTGCGGTAGAAGGCCGACGCACCAGCGCCGAAGGTCCCCGCGCGATACCGCAGCTGTCCGCCGAGTTGATTGATCTGCTGATCGATGCCGGAGCCGTCCCAGGCAGTCCGGGCGTAGATCAGGTCGAGCGAGCGCCCGGGCCCGTCGAGCTGCGGACCCACATGGATGCGGAACTGCGCGTCGGTGCGGGTCGCCTTGTACCCCAGGCCAATCGTGTCGGTGAGGCCGGTGGTCCGGTCGAGCGTGGCGTACGGGCGCCGGTCCGGCCGGGAGCGGAGGAGTTGATACTGGATGCCGAAGCGCTCGGACGGGAGATAGCTGCCCTGGGCCCAGACCTGGGTGTTGCGATAGGAGCTGCTGGTGCCGGTCGCGGTCGGCGCGCTGAGGTAGTCGGCGGCGAGCACGACGCCGAGACCGGACCGTGAGCGGCGCTCCAGCGAGCCTTCGTAGCGGGCGAAATCCTGATCCCCGCGCGCGATCCCGATTCGGGAGCGCGGCGCGAGCCGGTCATGGCGGCGAGTGTAGAGAAACACGCGGATGCGACCGGGACCGCGCTCGACTTCGATGCGGTCGAGGAAGCTGGTGGAGAAGAGGCCCGGATCGACCGACAGGGAGTCCGCTCCCGCAGCGACCCACGGGATCCCGTCCACCAGATACTCCGCCGACGACGTTCCGCGCCCCTGATAGCTCACCGGCTCCGGCCGCCCGAACCAGCCGCCGCGCCAGAGATAGACGCCGGGCACGTGCTGAAGCAGGTCGCCGACGGTCACGGCGTTGCCCCACTCGATGGAATCTCGGGTGAAGACGATGCGGGAGGACGGCACGTGCGGGCCGGATTCGGAGAGCCGCGGCAGTACCGGCGTCCGCACCGTCGCGCGCTCCCGCTCCTGCAGGAAGCGGGCGGTGTAGTCGGTGGTATCGCGGACCGAATCGGCTGGAATGGTGTCGTCGACGACCTGGGCCCGGACCGGCGCGGGTGCCAGCGCCCAGATTCCGGTGAGCAGCCCCAGACCGGCGGCGATTCGCCGGCCGGCGCCGGCGAGGATCACGCCTGCCGCGCCAGCAGAAACTCGCTGAAGAGCCGGACGCCGATGCCCGTCGGGCCCTTCACCCGCCCCGGCTCGTCCCGTTCGGTGTAGGCTGTGCCGGCGATATCGAGGTGTGCCCACGGGAAGCCGTCGACGAACTCGCGCAGAAACCACCCCGCCGAGATGCTCCCCGCGGGTCGGCCGCCGGCATTCTTCACGTCGGCGATGTCCGACTTCATGAGGTCGCGATATTCATCCCAGAGCGGCAGCGGCCAGACCCGCTCGCCGGACTCGTCCCCCGCACGGCGCACTGCCTCAACCAGCGCGTCATCGCTCCCCATGACGCCCGCAGCCGTATGGCCCAGCGCCACCACCACTGCCCCGGTGAGCGTCGCGATGTCGAGCACGCACGCCGGTTCGTACCGTCGCGCATACGACAGCGCGTCGCAGAGGATCAGTCGTCCCTCGGCGTCGGTGTTGATGATCTCGATCGTCTTGCCCAGGTGGCTCTTCACGACGTCGCCGGGCTTGACCGCCGTCCCCGAGGGCATGTTCTCGGTCGATGGGATGAGGCCCACCACATGCACCCTGGGCTTCAGCCGTCCGAGCATTTCGAAGGTGCCGAGCACCGCGGCCGCACCCGACATGTCGTACTTCATGTCTTCCATGTTCTGCGCCGGCTTGATCGAGATGCCGCCGGTATCGAACGTCACGCCTTTGCCGATGAGCACCACCGGCGGCCCATCCGCACCTTTGTACTCGAGCGCGATGAACCGCGGCTCTTCCGCACTTCCCTGCGCCACCGACAGCAGCGCGCCCATTCCCTCGGCGGTGATCGCCGCCTTGTCGAGGACCCGCACCTCGCAGCCGTGCCG
>JACDDX010000111.1 GCA_013816685.1 Gemmatimonadales bacterium | reverse complement strand
GCATCGAGACGCTCGTGCCCGACGGCGCCCTCCAGGCGCTCCGCCAGGAACCGGCGTCAACGCCGGTCTCACTTTGGGAAATGCTGGTCCAGCGGCGGCTCACAACCGATCAGCTCATTCTCGCCGCTGTCTCCGTGCGTTTCCGTTTTCAGGCGGCCGACCTGCAACGCCTCGATCCGAAGCTCACCGGGGCGGTGCCCGAGGCGCTCGCCCGCCGATTCAACATCGTGCCGCTCCGGCAGACCGACAGCTTCCTCGAAGTGGCCACCGCGAATCCATTCGACATCGATGCGGAGAAGATGCTGGCGTTCGCCACCGGCCGCGAAGTGCGGATGCTGCTCGCCTCACCGGTCCGGATCCGCGAAAAGCTCGACGAGCTGTACCGCGGCGAGGACGCGGTCTCCAAGATGCTCGACGGGATCGGCGGAGATTTCGACGTCAAGGAGCTCCCGGAAGATGATCCGGAGGCGGGCGCGTCGGCGGAGGAGGCGAGCCAGCGCCCGATCATCCGGCTGGTGGACATGATGCTGGCGGACGGCGTGGCCAGTCGGGCTAGCGACATCCATGTGGAGCCGATCGAAGGCGGCGTGGTGGTGCGCTACCGGATCGACGGCGTGCTCCGCCAGGTGATGAAGATCCCGCGCACCGCCGGTCTACCGCTCATCTCCCGCATCAAGATCATGTCCGGCCTCGACATTGCCGACCGGATGCGGCCCCAGGACGGCCGTGCGCGCGTGTCGGTCAACGGGGAGCCGATCGATCTCCGGGTGTCGACCCTGCCGGCCTCCCTGGGCGAAAAAGTCGTCGTCCGGATCCTGAATCAGAAGGCGACCGTGCTCGATCTCGAGGCCCTCGGTCTCGACGCGGAGGAGCGGCAGTCGATCACCCGTCTGCTCGGCTTCAAGGAAGGCATCATCCTGGTCACCGGTCCGACCGGCTCCGGCAAGACGACGACTCTCTACTCGGCCATCCGGCTGGTACAGGGCGAGGGCGTGAACATCGTGACCGTCGAGGATCCGGTCGAGTATCGCCTCGGCAAGAACATCGTGCAGGTGCAGGTCCACGAGAAAGCGGGACTGACCTTCGCGTCCGCGCTCCGCTCGATTCTTCGGCAGGACCCGGACGTCGTGCTGGTGGGCGAAGTGCGCGACCGGGAGACCGCCGAGATCGCGGTGCAGGCGTCGCTCACCGGCCACCTGGTGCTCTCGACGCTCCATACCAACGATGCGCCGAACGCGGTGACCCGGCTGCTCGACATGGGAGTCGAGCCCTACAAGCTCGGCTCCGCGCTTCGAGGCATCGTCGCGCAGCGGCTGATGCGACGCCTGTGCACCACCTGCAAGCTGCCCTCAACGGAGCCCGTTTCCGGAGGGCTGGTCCGGCTGATTCCGGCTGGCGCCGCGCTCTTCCAGGCGGTGGGCTGTCCCGATTGCGCGATGACCGGGTACCTGGGCCGCTTCGCCATCATCGAAGTGCTGGCGATGAACGCCGAGCTCGAACGGCGAGTCGGTCAGGGCCTGCCCGCGGCGGAGATCGCCGAGGCGGCCCGCGGCAACGGCATGCGTTCGCTGTTCGAGAGCGGGCTCCGGCACGTGCTCGCGGGCGAGTCGACGCTCGACGAGCTGCTGCGCGTCACCGATCTGCCGACCGAGCCGGAGGCGCCCGATGCGGCGTCGAAGGTCGCGCGCACCAGCCGCGGGGTGCCGACCCAGGCGCCGCAACCGGCCCCTCCGGCGCCGCCGGCTTCAGCCGTGGCTTCGGGCTTCGACTTCGGCATGGAGCTCGAGCTGGTGGACGAGCCGCTCGAGGCGGCGCCCGAGGGCAACGGACGGGGGGAGGGGACCTGCGTCCTGCTGGTGGAAGACGAGGATCAGCTCCGCGGCGTCATGAAGGATCTCCTGGAGCGCGAGGGGTACCGGGTGGCCGAGGCCCGCGACGGGGCGCAGGCACTGGATCAGGTGGACCGTTTCGCGCCGGACATCATGCTGCTGGATCTGAACCTTCCGGGTCTCGATGGTTTCGGCGTGCTGCGACAGCTCCGTTCGCGGCCGGCCACACGGCATCTCCCCGTCGTCGTGCTCACCGCGAAGGGCGACGAGGACAACGAGGTGCGGGTGTTCGAGGCCGGCGCCGACGACTTCATCGCCAAGCCCTTCCGCGCCCGCGCCCTCTCGGCCCGGCTGGAGGCGGTTCTCAGCCGCCGCCGCGCGTGAGCCCCGCCGCCGTCGAAGGCGACGGCGCCGACGGTCTCGCGCTGATCAAGCCTGCGGTGCGAGCCCAAGCTGCGTACACGTTGCGCGCCGTGCCCGCCCGCCGCAAGCTCAACCAGAATGAAAGCCCGTACGATTTCCCGGTCGAGCTCAAGCGCGCGATTCTCGAGCGGGTCGCGCTGGTGCCTTGGCACCGCTATCCCGACTTCGCCCCGCCGGAGCTCCTTGCTCGGCTGGCCGATCGGTACGGCTGGACTCCCGAGGGCGTGCTGGTGGGCAACGGATCGAACGAGCTGATCCAGGCCACCCTGTCGGTGGCGCTGGGCCCGGGCGATGTGGTCGTGGCGCCCTCGCCGACCTTCTCGCTCTACCGACTGCTGACCGGCGTGCTCGGCGGACGCTACGTTCCGGTCCCGCTGGGGACGGATTTCAGCTATGACGTCGAGCGCCTGATTGCGATCGCTCGCCGCGAGCGTGCCAAGATCATCGTGGTCAACTCGCCCAACAATCCGACCGGCTCCGCGCTGCCCGCGGACGGCGTCGAGCGCATTCTGCAGGCGACCGACGCGCTGGTCCTCTGTGATGAGGCCTACCAGGACTTCGGCGGCCCCAGCGCACTCGGCCTGCTGGGGCGCTACTCCCGGCTCGTGGTTCTCCGGACGTTCTCGAAGGCGCTGGGCATGGCGGGGCTGCGATTCGGTCTTGGGCTGGCGCATCCGGTGGTCGCGCGCGAGATCGCCAAGGCCAAGCTGCCGTACAACGTGAACCTCGTCACACTGATCGCGGCCGACCTCGCGCTGCAGCACGCGCCGCTGCTCGCCGCGCGCTGTCGCGAGGTGACCGAGACGCGCGACCGCTTCGTGGCTCGGCTGTCGGCATGCGTCGGCCTCACGGTCTTCCCGACTGCGGCCAACTTCGTGCTCATCCGCTGCGAGGCCATCGCCGCCGCCGAGCTGTTTCGGCGGTTGTACGACGAGCACGGGATTCTGGTCCGCGACGTCTCGAACGGCGGCGAGCTGCGCGAGTGTCTCCGCATCAGCATCGGCACGCCCGAGGACATGTACGCCGTGCTGCAGGCGCTGGCGGCCATCCTCCCCACCATGCCGCTCGCCCGGAAGGCCTGACGTGGCCCGGATGGGTGAGGTGCGTCGTGCCACCAAGGAGACCGACCTGCACGTGCGCGTGGATCTCGACGGCCAGGGCGGCGGCGAGATCCACACCGGCATTGGATTCTTCGATCACATGCTCGAAGCCTTCGCCCGGCACGCGCTGGTCGATCTCACCGTGACCTGCACCGGCGATCTGCACGTGGACGGTCACCACACCATCGAGGATACCGGCATCGCCTTGGGCCAGGCGATCGCACAGGCACTGGGCGACCGGGGTGGCATCCGCCGGTACGCCGACGCCACGGTGCCGCTCGACGAAGCCCTCGTGCGCGCGGTGATCGACGTGAGCGGCCGTCCCTATCTCGCCTATCAGATCGACATCCCGAAGTGGCAGATGCTGGGCGACTACGACGTCTTTCTCACGCCTGAGTTCTTCCGCGCCCTGGCGCTCAACGCCGGGCTCACGGTGCATCTCGACCTGCTGCGCGGTGACAATCCCCACCACATCGTGGAGGCCGCCTTCAAGGCCTTCGCGCGCGCACTCGACGCCGCCACGACCGTCGACCCGCGCGTCCGCGGCGTTCCGTCGACCAAGGGCGTGCTGTGAGCCTGTCGTGATCGCAGTCGTGGACTACGGCGTCAACAACGTGAAGAGCGTCGTGCGGGCGATCGAGGCCGGCGGCCACGCAGCCACGCTCGTCACCGATGCCGAGAGCGTGCGCCGCGCCGACCGGGTGCTGCTGCCCGGCGTCGGCCATTTCGGCCAGGCGATGCGGAACCTCGCCGCGGCCGGGCTCGACGATGCCGTCCGCGACGCCGCGGCCAGCGGCCGCCCGGTGATGGGCATCTGCCTGGGCCTGCAGCTCTTCTTCGCCGGCAGCGACGAGGCCCCCGACACGGCGGGGCTGGGTCTGCTGCCGGGGTGGGTGCGCCGATTCGAGACGAGCCTCCCGGTCCCGCACGTCGGGTGGGCAGAGGTCTCCGCCTCGGCCAGCGGCCGCACGCATCCGGTGCTCGCGGCCGTCTTCCAGGACACGTCGCGGTTCTTCTACCACGTGCACAGCTTTCATCCACACGCGCTCCCGGACGAGGCGGTGCTCGCCACCGGCGACTACGACGGGCCGTTTCCGTCCATTGCCGGGCGTGACAACGTGATCGGCGCGCAGTTTCACCCTGAGAAATCGCAGCGCGCCGGAATCGACCTCCTGGCAGCCTTCGCCCGGTGGCGTCCGTAGAGAATCGCATGACCACGATCCGGGTATCCCTGGTGGACGTCTACGTTCTGCGCGGCTCCGGTGCGGCGCTCGAGTGCCTGGTGCTCCGGCGTGCGCCCGGCGGCCGCTGCCCGGGCTCCTGGGAAGCGGTGCATGGCCACATCGAAGCCGAAGAGCGCCCGGCACACGCGGCGCTCCGGGAATTGCGGGAGGAGACCGGCCTTGAGGCCGCACGGTTCTACAACCTCAGCCGGATCGAGTCCTTCTATCAGCATCGGGCCGACGAGCTCGCGCTGGTCCCCGTCTTCGTGGCCATGGTCGCGCCGGACGCCGAGGCCCGGCTCGGTATCGAGCACGACGGTTCCGAGTGGCTGCCGGTGGCCGAGGCAATCCGTCGTCTTGCCTGGCCGCGCGAGCGCCGCGCGCTGGAGGACGCGGTCGTCCTGCTCGCCGGCGGCGACGCGGGCGCGCTTGAGGATGTGCTCCGCGTATGCTAGCGCGTGTATGCTAGCGCGCCGGATCATTCCGTGTCTCGACGTTGCGGACGGGCGAGTGGTCAAGGGCATTCACTTCGAATCGCTCCGCGACGCGGGCGATCCGGTCGAGCAGGCGGCGCGCTACGACGCCGAGGGTGCCGATGAACTGGTCTTCCTCGACATCTCGGCCAGTCCCGACGCGCGGCGCACCACGCTGGACATGGTGAGCCGGGTGGCCGAGACGATCTTCATCCCGTTCACCGTCGGCGGCGGCATCCGTGCGGTGGCCGATGCGGGTGCCGCGCTTCGGGCCGGCGCGGACAAGGTGGCGGTGAACACCGCCGCGGTACGGGATCCGTCGCTGGTTTCCCGGCTGGCCGACAGCTTCGGGAGCCAGTGCGTCGTGGCGGCGGTCGACGTCCGGCGGACGGGCGGGCGGCTCGCGGTGATGATCAACGGCGGCCGCGAAGCCACCGGGCTCGACGGAATCGGGTGGCTCGCCGAGCTCGCGTCCCTCGGCGCGGGGGAGATTCTGCTGACCTCCATGGACCGTGACGGTACCGGAACGGGTTACGATCTCGACCTGCTCCGCGCGGCGGCGGCGGCCGTGAGCATTCCGGTCATCGCGTCAGGTGGGGCAGGGGGGCTCCCCCACCTGGCCGAGGCGCTGGACGCCGGGGCGCATGGCGTCCTCGCGGCCACGATTTTTCACTATCAGGGCTCCTCCCTTCCTGAAGCGCGGGCATATCTCCGTGCGCAGGGCTACCCGGTACGTCCGTGACGATCGCGCTGCTCGTGCTTATCGCTCTCCATGTGGCTCCAGTGCATGCGCCCTGCATCCGGCCGGCGCGCGCCGGCACCCAGGTGCAGGGCGACGTGCGCGTGTGTCCCGGCCGCTACCGCATCGCCGATCCCGCCGAGCAGGGCGTCCTGATCGCAGCCGCATCGGGAACGAAGATCGACTTGTCCGGCGTCGTGCTCGAGAGCGGGGACTCGGT
>JACDDX010000110.1 GCA_013816685.1 Gemmatimonadales bacterium | reverse complement strand
ACCTCGCGGCGCTGTGGGTGTGGCCCCGATCCCGGGCGCGGGCGGTGTAACCGTGCCCGACCCGGCACCTGAACTTGGCCAGCCGCCCGTCGTGGGCTTCCCACAGGATGCCGTGGCACTTGGGGCAGCTCATGGTGGACGGCTCACTAGGCTGTTCCCCGCGATTGGCACGGGCGACCTCGGCCTCTTCGGGTCCCGACTGGGCCTCCTCGGCCATGGCGATGCTCTCTTCCTCTTCGTTCGCTGGGCGGAGGCGACGAGCCAGCTCGGTGAGCAGGCTCGCGATGGACTGGACCGAAACGACATGGTCCACTTCGACGTGATGGATGGCGCTGTTGGGCATGCCCGGATACGATGCCCGACGTGACCGACTCGCCATCTTCGGCAAAGCGGGCGGGAAGAACGCCCGCTCGCGACAGAATTTTGCGGAGGAGAATGGTTCCATATTGCGGAAGATGGACGACCAGGACACCGCCGCGGGAAGATCCTGCGGCAGCCCGCCAATGATCTCGGCGAGGACCTCGACGCTCCCCGCCGAGCCTCCGACGGCACGCTCACGATGACAATTCTCCCGTTCCGACCCTGCACCCGAACAGCGCCCCCAGCAAGGTAGCGTCTCGGAAGCTAGCGTAAAGTTCACCGCGGCGACAAGGCGACAAATGGAAAGGAAATCTCCGGGCAGGGCGCACGGTTCGCTTGTCCTTTCACCCGGACCTCACGAGGTTGCGTGAGCGTCCGCCATTTGCGGACGCGGAGACGATTCAGGGTCGGGAGCGGCGTGCGAGAGTCCAGTTCGGAGCGAGACTCCGACAAGATGATGGATATGGTTCTGCGACTCGGGGCAGGGGTGCGGGTCGCGACCGACGTCACGGGGGTGCTGCGCGCCGCGGTCGACAGCCTCGTGCCCGAGGTGGGCGACCTGGCCGTGGCGCTGGCGCGTCGGCCGGGCGACCGCGATCTGGTCGAGGCTGCCCACGGCAATCCCGCCCGGCAGGAGCAGGTTCGCGAGGCGGTGGAGCGGCTGGCGCCGGAGCTGTCGGCAGCCGGGCGGCAACACGCGAAGAACGGCGATCGGCGCTGGATGTGGGTACCCAACACCCAGAGCTACTCGATGCGCCGGTTGACGGGCGGCCACCCGGCCCTCGAAGAACTGCTCGAGACCCTCGGCATTCGCTCGCTGATCGTGGTCGGGCTGGGCCGCAAGACCGATCCGTTCGGCGCACTGGCCGTCGCCCGGACATCCGAGGGGTCCCCGTTCCACGCCAGTGAGTTTGCGGTCGTCCGTGTCCTGGCGCATCGGACGACGCTCGCGCTCAACGCCGCCCAGCTCCATGACCTGGTGCTCGATGCGGATGCGACGCAGGCGCGGTTCGACCAGGCCCTCAGCAAGTGGACCCAGGTGTTCAACCTGGCGAGCTGGGGTGCGGCCGTCGTCGGTGGGGAGGACCGGCGGATCGACGCCGTCAATCCCGCCTTCGCGCGACTGCATGGCTACCCCGATCCCGAGCAGCTGCTGGGACGTTGCTTCACCGACTTCCTGCCGCCGGGCGCCGAAGACGAAACCGTCCGGTGGCCCTCGGACGCGACCCGGCTGCCCGACGCCTACGAATCCGAGCATCGCCGCGCCGGCGGCACGGTCTTCCCGGCACTCACCAACGTCACCGCGCTCTCGGGCGACCAGCCCACGTTTATTGTCACGGTCCAGGACCTGGGTCCGCTCAAGCGCGCAGAGGAACGCCTGCAGCGCGCGCAGCGCATGGAGGCCGTGGGACGGCTGGCCGGCGGGGTGGCCCACGAAGTCAACAACATGATGACGATCATTCTGGGCTTCAGCGACCTGCTGTCGCGGTCTCCCGAGCTTCCCGCCCCCCTGCAGCGCGATGTCGATGAGATCCAGAAGGCCGCGACCCGCGCCGGCCACATCACCCGCCAGTTGCTGGCCTACAGCCGCCGGCAGGTGCTGGAGCCGACGGTGCTCGACCTCGACCTCGTGGTCGAGGAGATGACGCGGGCGCTCCGCCCGCTACTGCCGGTCCATACCCGGGTCGAAGCGAGGCCCGGCGCCGGCGGCACCCGGGTCCGCGCGGATCGCGCCCAACTGGAGCAGGTCGTCATCAACCTCGCTTTCAACGCCCGCGACGCGATGCCCCGCGGTGGCCAGATTACGATCGGCACCGGGGTCCGGCAGCTCGACGAGCGTCTGGGCCGGGAGAAGATCGGAATTCCCATCGTGCCCGGGTCCTACATCTGTTTTGAAGTCCGCGATACCGGAATGGGCATCAGCGAGGAAGTCCGCGATCACCTGTTCGAGCCCTTCTTCACCACCAAGGACGCGGGACATGGCACCGGACTCGGTCTGGCGACGGTCTACGGCATCGTGAAGCAGAGCGGAGGCTACGTCTGGGCCGACGCCAATCCGGGCGGCGGCACCACCTTCACCGTCTGTCTGCCGGAGGTCGCCCTCGAGGAGGACGCCTCGGCGGAAACGGCGGCCGACGCCAGCCACTCGCGGCCGGGCGAGACGGTCCTGGTGGTGGAAGACGAGGAGGGTGTGCGGGAACTGGCCGCCCGGATCCTCCGGGACGAGGGCTACCATGTCATGGAAGCCCGGACCGGGCGCGAGGCGATGGAGGCGCTGGACCACGTCGACCGCCTGGATCTGGTGCTGATGGACCTGGTGATGCCCGACATGGGCGGCAGTGAAGCGCGGGACCATATTCTCAAGCGGCGCCCGGACGTCGCGGTGCTCTACATGTCCGGCTATCCCAAGGACGACGTGCTGCAGCGCCCCCACATCGAAGGCGGGGATCCGTTTCTCGCGAAACCGTTCACGCGCGAGGGGCTGACCGAGCGGGTCCGGGAGATCCTCGACGCGCCGCGATTATCTTGAAGGAGGATCGCGACCCGTTCCGCGAACACGGAGACTGTATGCAGACCGAGACTCTTCCCGCCGCGCCCGCCGCGACCGATACGTTCCCCATCAACGGCACCGACCACATCGAGTTTTACGTCGGCAACGCCAAGCAGGCCAGTCACTTCTACCGCACCGCGTTCGGCTTTCAACTGGTCGGGTACCGGGGCCCCGAGACCGGGGTCCGCGATCGCGCGAGCTACCTGCTGCAGCAGGACAAGATACGGTTCGTATTCACCAGCCCGATCCGGCCCGACCTGAGCGAGGACGCCAGGCGAATCGCCGACCATGTGTACCGCCACGGCGACGGGGTGCGGGACCTGGCGCTGTGGGTCGACGACACCCGCGAGGCGTTCGCCCGTGCGGTCGAGCGGGGCGCGGTTCCGGTGTTCGAACCGCGTGTGCTCCGGGACGACGACGGGGAGATCGTCCACGCGGCGTTCCGGACCTACGGCGAGACGATCCATTCGCTGGTGGAGCGGCGGAATTATCGCGGGCTGTTCATGCCGGGCTTCCGGCGGACGGAGCCGGCCTATCGACCGGCGCCGGTCGGGCTCAAGTACGTGGACCACTGCGTCGGGAACGTCGAGCTGGGCAAGATGAATGTCTGGGTCGAGTTCTACGCGCACGTCATGGGTTTCCGCAATCTGCTCACCTTCGACGACTCCGACATCTCGACCGAGTACTCCTCGCTGATGTCGAAGGTAATGGCGAACGGCAATGACCGGATCAAGTTCCCGATCAACGAGCCCGCGCAGGGCAAGCGCAAATCCCAGATCGACGAGTACCTCGAGTTCTACGATGGGCCCGGCGTGCAGCACATGGCGCTGGCGACCGACAACATCATCGCCACAGTGACGGCGCTGCGGGACCGCGGGGTCGAATTTCTCATGGCGCCGACCAGCTACTATGCCGAACTGCAGGCCCGGGTCGGCCGCATCGACGAGCCGCTCGACCAGCTCCAGGCGCTCGGCATTCTGGTCGATCGCGATCCGGATGGCTACCTGCTGCAGATCTTCACCAAACCGGTGGAAGACCGCCCGACGGTGTTCTACGAAATCATTCAGCGCAAAGGCGCACGGAGTTTCGGCAAGGGAAACTTCAGGGCGCTGTTCGAGGCGATCGAGCGGGAGCAGGCGGCCCGGGGGAACCTCTAGGAGGGCGGCATGCCGATCTATCACACCTTGGGACAGATTCCGCGTAAGCGCCACATCGCGTTCCGGAAGCCGGGCGGCGGGATCTACGCGGAAGAGCTGATGGGGCACGAGGGCTTCACCGGCACCTCGTCGCTGCTCTACCACACTCATCCGCCCACCACGGTGAAGTCGGTCCGGCGCGTCAAGGAGATGAAGTACGAGGCCGATCCGGACCTGACGCTGCGGCACCGGCACTTCCGCACCTCACAGGTGAAGCGGGGTGGCAGCCCGACGCTCGACCGAATTCCGCTGCTGTTCAACAACGAAGTCGCCATGCTCTACGTCGAGCCCGACGAGAACGACGCCCACTTCTACCGGAACGCGCAGGCCGACGAGCTGGTGTACGTCGCCAAGGGCGCCGGCACCCTGGAATCCGTGTTCGGCGATCTGCCGTTTGGCGAGGGCGACTACGTCGTCATCCATCGCGGCGTGATGCATCGGTGGCGGTTCGACCTCTCGGCCGAGCCGACCAAGCTGCTGATCATGGAGAGCCGCGGTCACGTGCGCTGGCCCAAACGCTACCGCAACGAATTCGGACAGCTCATCGAGGGCGCGCCCTACAGCGAGCGCGACATCCGCCGGCCGGCCCAGCTCCGCACCCACGACGAGAAGGGGGACTTTCCGGTACTCGTCAAGCAGTACGACGGCCTCAACGAGCTCATCCTCGATCACCATCCATTCGATGTGGTCGGCTGGGATGGCTACTTCTATCCCTGGATTTTCAACATACGCGACTTCGAGCCCATCGTCGGGCGGGTGCATCAGCCGCCGCCGGTGCATCAGACCTTTCAGGGCGACGGATTCGTGGTGTGCAGCTTCTGTCCCCGGCCGTACGACTTCGACCCCGAGGCCGTGCCCGCGCCGTACAACCACAGCAACGTGGATTCGGACGAGGTGCTGTACTATGCCTCGAGCGAGTTCATGAGCCGGAAGGGCATCGAGTTCGGGAGCATCACCCACCATCCCGACGGCATTCCACATGGGCCCCACCCCGGTCGCGCGGAGGCGAGCATCGGCGCCAAGTACACCGACGAGCTGGCGGTCATGATGGATACCTTCCGCCCGCTGCAGGTCGCCAAGCCGGCGATCGCGATCGAGGATCCGGCGTACCACCGAAGCTGGCTCGACGCGCAGCACGCGCAGTTCAACCCGCCGACCAGCTGAACGACACCCCAGCGGCTGAGCCCGTCTGGACACCCTCGGCCGATCGGGTGGCGCGGGCCAACGTCACCGCGTTCATCGCCATGCTGCGCGACAGCGCGGCTGCCGGTACGTCCAACGTCACCGACATGCAGTCGCTCCATCGCTGGTCGGTCGAGCGGCCCACCGACTTCTGGCCCGCCGTGTGGCGGTTCTGCGGCGTCGTCTCGGAGGATCGGGGGACCGCCGCTGCATGGGACGCCGTCGGCTACGGTCTCGACCGGATGGCACCGCCCGATCCGGAGCGGGGCCCGACCTGGTTTCCCGGCGCGCGGCTCAACTTCGCCGAGAACCTGCTGCGCCGGACCGACGACCGCGCGGCGGTGGTCTCCTGGAACGAGCTGGGGCGGCAGCGGGTCCTCAGCTTCGCCGAGCTCGACAGCGAGGTCGGGAAGGTTGCCGCGGCGCTGGTGGCGGAGGGGGTCGGGGTCGGCAATCGGGTCGCGGGCTTCCTGCCCAATATCCCGGAGACCCTGATCGCGATGCTGGCCACCGCGACCATCGGGGCAGTCTGGTCGTCCTGTTCGCCGGATTTTGGTGCCAGCGGCGTGCTGGACCGCTTCGGGCAAATCGGTCCCATGGTGCTCTTCTGTGCCGATGGCTATCGCTACGCCGGCAAGCAGATCGATTCCCTGGCGCGGGTGCGGGAGGTGCGAGCGCGCATTCCCGGCATCCGCCGCGTCGTCGTGATTCCCTACGTCGGCGACGCCCCCGCGCTGCACGGCCTTCCC
>JACDDX010000109.1 GCA_013816685.1 Gemmatimonadales bacterium | reverse complement strand
TGGGGCGAACGTACGCATCGCCCAAGGATGAGGTGGCCGATCCCGACAGCCGCGACGGTACCAGCGCGCAGCTCGACGATGCGGCGCACGAGGAAAGCGTCCGGCGACAGTCGCAGGGCACTGATCCGGAATAGGGCCCTGCCGCCCCCTGGGCGCCTCCTCACAACGCTCGAGGTCTGGTGTCGGATGTCACGCGGGTGGGCCGGCTGGAGATCGATCAGAATCTCCGGGCGCAGAACAACGACTGGCGCGCACAGCGGGTCGGCTGGGGCATCATGGTGTCGCTGGTGATTGCAGGGGCTCTCGGCGTGTTCGGCCGGGGGCCACTGTCGCATGCGACCGCGCGAAGCCCGCGCGGAGACGTCAGTCTCGAATATGAGCGCTTCGCGCGACTCGGCGCGCCGCTCAAACTGAAGGTCACGCTCGCGTCCGGGTCGCTGCCCTCGCCGGTGCGTCTGTCGATCTCTCGCCAATACCTGGATCGCATGATGATCGAGCGAATCCTCCCGCGCCCGGTGCGGGTCCGGGCCCGCGGTGAGATGCTGGACTACGCATTCGAGCTCGCCGGCGGCAGGGCCAGCCGCGCCGAAGTCGTGTTTGAAATGCAGCCCTCGCAGGCTGGGGTCAACCACGGAACGCTCGGTGTGGGAGGGCAGGTGCTCACCTTTCGACAACTGGTGTATCCGTGACCGCGGGTTCCGAATCGTGTAGCCCTGACCCCAACTGCCGGATGCCGGCGGAGCTGAGCCATGAGCAGCGTGATGCGGGCCGTGGTCGTCTATCTCTTTCTGCTCGCGCTCTTCCGGCTGGCTGGAAAACGCTCGCTGTCGCAGGTGACGACCTTCGATCTGGTCCTCACCCTGATCATCAGCGAAGCGGTGCAGCAGGCGCTCATCTCCGATGACAACTCCATGACCAACGCGTTTCTGCTGGTCCTCACCCTCGTGGGCCTGGACATTCTGCTCTCCTTCATCAAGCAGCGGTCCCAGCGGCTCAGCCGACTCCTGGACGGCACGCCGGTCGTCGTGGTCGAAGACGGCCGCCTCCTGCGCGACCGGATGAAACGCGAGCGGGTGGACGAGGGCGACATTCTCCATGCCGCGCGGGAGCACCAGGGATTGGCCTCCCTGGACGAGATCGCGTACGCTGTGGTCGAGCGCAGCGGAGGCATTACGGTGGTGCCCAAGCACCAGGACGGCTGAGTCCCTGTGAGCGCGGTCACCGCGACAATGCCCACGTGGGGCGCAACATGACGTGCTCCATGCAGAGTGTGTCGGCTGATCCTTTTGGGGACCTGATCTATCCGTGTGTCAACGCCTGAAGCGCAGTCACCTCCGGGGCGGTCGTTTCACTGCTGGGACCTCGCTGCTGATCGGTGCCGGGGCGCTGGCGTATCTCGCCAGTCGCGAGCGCCGGCGCCAGTCGCATCTAAGTCTCAGGGGTCGTACGGTGCTCGTCACGGGCGGCTCGCGGGGTCTGGGCCTGCTGCTGGCCCGGGGGGCGGCGGCCGAGGGCGCACGGGTGGCCATCTGCGGCCGGGACGCCGAGTCGCTCGAGCGCGCTCGTGTCGCGCTGGCCCGGATCGGTGCGGAGGTGCTGGCGATCCCCTGTGACGTGACCGATCGCGAGGCGGTTCGCACGCTGGTCCGCAGCGTGGAGCGGACGTGGGGACGCGTGGATGTCCTGATCAACAACGCGGGCGTCATCGAGGTCGGGCCCGCCGAGACGATGCGGGTCGAGGATTACGAAGATGCGATGAATACCAACTTCTGGGGCATGCTGTATCCGACCCTGGAAGTGCTTCCCGGCATGCGGCGGCGCGGCGAAGGCCGGATCGTCAACATCACCTCGATCGGCGGCAAGCTCAGCGTGCCGCACCTGCTGCCGTACAGCGCGAGCAAGTTCGCGGCGGTGGGGTTCTCGCAGGGGCTTCGGGCGGCGGTCGCGGCGGACGGCGTCAAGGTCGTGTCGGTGGTGCCTGGCCTCATGCGGACCGGGAGCCCGCGAAACGCCATCTTCCGCGGTCAGCATCGCGCCGAATACGCGTGGTTCAGCATCAGCGATTCGTTGCCGGGCCTCTCGATCGACGCCGAAGACGCCGCCAGCCGTATTCTCAAGGCGGCGAAGCGGGGGGACGCCGAAGTGCTCTTCCCGGCGACGGCCCGCCTCGCCGCTGTCTTTACGGCACTGGCTCCCGGGCTGACGGCCGACCTGCTGGCATTCGCGGACCGGCTGCTACCGGGACCCGGCAAGGGCTCCCAGGGCAGGTATCGCGGGAAAGAGAGCAGGTCCTGGTTGTCGCCCTCCTGGCTCACCCGACTCGGCGATCAGGCCGCGCGGGAGCTGAACCAGGTGCCTCCGGCACACGCCGCCACCACCCAGTGATCACACACTCAACGACACACCGTCACCGATCGGGGATGGAATTCATGGCTTCGACCTACAATGGCATCGGCAACACCGACCGCTGGGAAAACCTCCAGCGGCGGGACGGCACCGGCGACGGCGACCGCAACGTCGGCCGAAACGAGCGGCTCGCTTCCGGCCTGGCCGGCGCCGCGATCGTGGCGTTCGGGCTCAAGCGGGGCTGGGCGCGCGCACTGCTGCTGCCGATCGGCGGCAGTCTGCTGGCCCGCGCGATCACCGGCCGCTGCGCGATCAACCGCGCCGTCGGGCGCAATACCGCGGACGGCGACGACACCCTCGGCCCATCGGCGAGCGTGCACCGGGGTGAGGGCATCAAGATCGAGAAGGCCGTCACTGTCCAGCGGCCGCGTGCCGATCTCTACCAGTTCTGGCGTAACTTCGAGAATCTGCCGCGCTTCATGGAGCATCTGGAGTCGGTCCGTGTCATCGACGATCGCCGCTCGCATTGGGTCGCGAAGGGCCCGGCCGGCTCACGCATCGAGTGGGATGCCGAAATCAACAACGAGATTCCGGACGAGCTCATTGCCTGGCGCACGCTGCCGAATGCAGAGATCCATCACGCCGGTTCCGTGCACTTCTCCCCCGTCCAGGGCGGCGGCACCGACGTGCGGATCATTCTGCGGTACGAACCGCCCGCGGGGAAGATCGGCGCCGCTGCCGCCCGGCTCTTCGGTGAAGAACCGTCGCAGCAGATCGACGACGACCTTCGCCGGTTCAAGCAGGTGATGGAAGCCGGCGAGTTCTCGGTCGTGGGTTGAAGCATGGAGCTGAACGATCACACCGAAGCCCGCTGAAGCAGGCGCCGGAGGCGTATGACTGCATCATCGTCGGCGGCGGCCCCGCCGGCCTCAGCGCGGCGCTGATCCTCGGTCGCTGCCGCCGGCGCGTGCTGCTCTGCGATGCCGGCCGGCAGCGGAACCGCTGGTCCAGTGCCATGCACGGCGTACTCTCACGTGACGGCATGGCGCCGGCCGACTTCATCCGGGAGGCGCGCGCCGAGCTGTCCCGCTACGATGGCGTCGAGCTGCGCGACGTCGTGGTCTCCGACGTCGAGCCGGTCGCGCCGGACTTCAGGGCGGTGCTCAAGGACGGCGCGGTCGCCGAGTCGCGAACCCTGCTCCTTGCGACCGGCGTCGTGGACACGCTGCCCGACATCGAAGGGGTCGAGCCGTTGTATGGGCGGAGCGTCCATCACTGCCCGATCTGCGACGGCTGGGAGCATCGCGATCAGCCGGTGGCGGTCTACGGGTCGCCTGCGGAGGCGAAAGGACTGGCCCTCGCCATGACGCTGTGGACCGGCGACGTCGTGCTCTGCACCAACGGCGCGGCAGGATGGGATGACGACGCGCGGGGGGAGCTGGCGCGGGCCGGTGTGCGGGTCCGGGAGGATCGGGTGCGCTGTCTCGAAGGTACCGAGGGCCGCCTGAAGCGGATACTCTTCCACGACGGTGAGCCGCTCGAGCGGACCGCGATGTTCTTCGCCGGCGAGCAATCTCAGGGCTGCGACCTGCCGGACCGGCTCGGGTGCGTCTTTACGGAGAAGGGTGCCGTGGACACGGGACGCGCGGAGCGCACCCAGATCGAGGGGCTGTTCGTAGCGGGCGATGCGTCCAAGGACGCGCAGCTCGTCATAGTCGCCGCGGCGGAAGGCGCGCAGGCCGCGGTCGCGATCAATACTCTGCTCGTCAAGCGCGATCACGAGGCACGCGAGCAGGAGCGGGAGGTACCCGGTACATCCGAACGGCCGGGCGGAGCGTAGTGACGTTGCGGTAGATCTGGCCGAAGCCGCTTAGAGGCTCCGGCACTGTCCTCATCCAGCAGAGGAATTACCCATGTTCGAGCGACTCACCCACGGCGCCAAGGAGTTGCAGTTCCTCGCGCGCTTCGCGGAACCCACCGGCCGGCGCAGGTTCGTCCAGTGGTCGGGAATCACCCTCGGCGTCGTCGCCCTGGGCTGCAGTGACAACAACGACAACAACCCGCCGGACAACGGTGTCAGTCTCGGGTCGGGCGACAACGGAATTCTCAATTACGCGTACGCGCTCGAGCAGCTCGAGGCGGCGTTCTACACGATGGTGACGGCCAGCTTCTACGCCAACGCGTCCACCGACGAAAAGAACATCCTCGGGGACATCAAGGCCCACGAAGTCATTCACCGCGACTTCCTCAAGGCGACCCTGGGCTCGGCCGCCATCGCCGACCTCCAGGTGGACTTCAGCTCGATCGACTTCTCCAGCCGTTCCAGCGTGCTCGGCGCGGCGCGGGCGTTCGAAGACCTCGGCGTGTCGGCGTACAACGGCGCGGGTAAGTTGCTCTCCAATCCGGACTACCTGCTGGTGGCCGGCAAGATCGTGTCGGTCGAGGCGCGCCACGCCTCGGCGATCCGGGCCATGCTGCAGCCCAACACCACCTACTTCGCGGGCGACGACGTGGTCAACCGGGACACCGGCCTGGACGGCGCCAACGATCCAGCCAGCGTGCTCGCCACCGCGGACGTATACGTCACCACCACCATCGACGCGTCGGGCCTTCCGACCACCTGAGGAGCACGCCTACATGCCCGACACGACTCTGTTCGGTGGCCTCGATCCCGAGCTCACCGCCCGCGTATTATCCCGCCGGGAAGCGCTGTTCCGCACCGGCAAGATGGCCAGTGTGGTTGCACTCGCATCCATGCCCGTCGCTTTCGGCGTCATGGCCAAGGACGCGTTCGCTCAAGGGACGCTCCCGCAACCCATCATCGACGTCCTCAATTTCGCGCTGACGCTGGAATATCTCGAGGACGAGTTTTACCGCACCGCGCTCGAGACATCCTCCGTCATCCCGGGGGAGACGCAGCCGGTGTTCGCGCAGATCAGCCGGCATGAGTCGGCGCACGTGACGCTGCTCGAGGGCGCGCTCGGCAGCAGCGCAGTAGCCAAGCCGAGCTTCGATTTTACTGCGAACGGCATGTTCGATCCATTTAACGATTACACCGAGTTCCTCGCGCTCTCGCAGGGTTTTGAGGATACCGGCGTCCGCGCCTACAAGGGCCAGGCGGCCAATCTGATGTCACAGGACGCCCTGCTCCAGATCGCGCTTCAGATCCACTCGGTCGAGGCCCGGCACGCAGCCGAAGTGCGCCGCATCCGCGGCCTTCGTGGCTGGATCACCGGCAGCCAGAACGATGTTCCCGCGCTTCAGCCTACCTACGCTGGCGAGGACGCGGCCAACGGCAGCTTCACCAGCGCCGCCCAGGCCGAGGCGTTCGACGAGCCCCTCACCAAAGAGGCGGTCCTCGCGATTGCCACGCCTTTCATCGTAGCCTAAGGAGTCGTCCCGCAGATGCGACGGACATTCATTTTCTCGCTTTCCGTGGCCGCCGCAGGGTGCGGGCGCACCGACCGGGCTGACACAGCCACCATGGGTGCCAGCTCGGCCGGCACGCCGGCCACCGCTACCGAAGCGCCGAAGGATCCAGCGAAGCCGAACGAGCAGATGCAGGCCGTGCTCGATCAGCTCGCCGCCCTCGGCGGCAAGCCGATCGAACAGCTCTCGGCCCAGGTCGCACGCAAGCAGCCCACCCCCGCTGACGCGGTGAAGGCGCTGCTCAAGAAGCAGGGCAAGCCCACTGGGCCCGAGGCGGTGGCAAAGGTCGTCAACCGTACCATTCC
>JACDDX010000108.1 GCA_013816685.1 Gemmatimonadales bacterium | reverse complement strand
TGCGCGAGAGCGAGCGGTTCTCGGAGCGGCAGTTCAGTCCGGTCATGCTCAAGGCCGAGCAGTTTGCTGCCTATGCGGGCCAGGCCGCGCGGACACCGGATGGGCGGGCGAGGCGGACGAAAGGGCACTGACCGGACCTACCGCTCGAGTCCCCGATGGTGCTCGCGCCCCTCCGTCGCCCGGCCTTCGAAAGTGTCGACGGCGGGGGCGGCGGACGATCGCCCCTGCATCCGGGCGGCGGCGAGCATCAGTAGCCCGAAGACCAGCATCGCGGCGCCCCACCAGAGATTGACGTTCACGCCGAACGACGCCGCATAGCGGTCGGCATCGCCCAGCGTTGCGAGGCCATACCCGCCGATGATGGCGCCGAGGGCGGTGAAGAGCCCGCCGATCGGCACCCGGATGTCCCATCCCGATGGACCGCTCATCGCCGTCTCCTAGAAGAACACGAGGTTGAGCGCCAGCGTGAGCACCAGCACGACGACACCGAGCACCCACGGTCGTGAATGGAGCGGAAGCCGCCGGTCGTCGGGCCGGGGCGTGAGCGAGTAGACCAGTCCGCGTAGCTCATCGGCGGGCCTCGGCCGCGTGGCGAGGCTTACAGCAATCGTCACGACGAAGCAGGTGACCCACGCGACGATCGCGGTCCAGAACGTTTGCCCCAGCTCGCTAGGATAAGTATGCAGGACGCCGAGGTAGCCGCCTTTGACGCCGGGCTGCACGCCGGCGGGCAGCGTCAGCCCGTGATGAATCGCGGCGCCGAGCATGCCGGTGAGGAGACCGACGAACGCTCCGTGGCCGGTCGTGCGCCGCCAGAACATGCCGAGAGCAAACGTCGCGAAGAGCGGCGCGTTGACGAACGCGAAGACGAGCTGCAGCAGATCCATGATGTTGTTGAATGCACCCGCTACGTATGCTGCCGCCACCGCGAGCGCGATCCCGCCCACCGTGGCCACCCGTCCCATCCACAGGTAATGCGCGTCCGAGGCGCCGCGGCGGATGTGGCTCTGGTAGATGTCGTAGGTCCAGACCGTATTGAACGCCGTCACGTTGCCGGCCATCCCCGACATGAACGACGCGAGCAGTGCCGTGAGTCCGAGCCCGAGCATCCCCGCCGGAAAGAGGTGCACCAGCAGCATCGGCGTCGCGAGGTCGTAGTCGAGCACGACGCGTCCGGCGCCGTCGAGCAACGGCGCGCCGCCCGCGGCGAGCTTTGCGGGCACGATCCCCTGTCCTCCGGGCGTGGCGTGCCCTCCTGCGCCGCTCCCGAGCACGAGCGCGATCATCCCGGGCAGGATGACCAGAAACGGGAAGAGCATCTTCGGCACCGCCGCGATCAGCGGGGTCCGCCTCGCCGCTGTCATCGAATCCGCGGCCATCGCGCGCTGGACGACGAGAAAATCGGTGCACCAGTACCCGAACGAGAGCACGAAGCCCAAGCCCATTACCAGGCCGAACCATTCGACGCCGATCGGGTTCTGTGATGGGTCGCCGAGATTGGACCACGAGTGGGTGTACGCGCCGGCAGGGAGGCCGCGGGTCACCGCCGCCTCGGCGAGTCGGCTGGACAGGCCGTCCCAGCCGCCGACCGCGTAGAGGCCCAGCAGGACGAGGGGAATAAACCCGAACACGATCAGGAAGAACTGCAGCACCTCGTTGTAGATGGCGCTGGTGAGCCCGCCGAGCAGCACGTAGGCGAGCACGATGACGGCGGAAACGAGCACGCTGACATCGAAGCTCCACCCGAGCAGGAGGTTGAGGAGCTTGCCCATGGCGTACATCGACACACCCGAGGAGAACACCGTCATCACGGCGAACGAGACGGCGTTGAGTGTCCGGGTCTTCTCGTCGAATCGCAGCCGGAGGTACTCGGGTACCGAGCGGGCGCGCGACCCGTAGTAGAACGGCATCATGAAGAGCCCGACGAAGACCATCGCCGGGATCGCGCCGATCCAGTAGAAGTGACTGGTGGCGATGCCATACTTGGCGCCGGACGCGCCCATCCCGATCACTTCCTGCGCCCCCAGGTTCGCCGAGATGAATGCCAGTCCGGTAATCCAGGGCGGGAGCGAGCGGCCCGAGAGGAAGAAGTCGGTGCTCGTCCGCGTGAGTCGACGGAGCCCCCAGCCGACGCCGAGCACGACGACGAAATACACGGCCATGACGGCGTAGTCGATGAGGGCGAGGTGTGCGACCGGGGCGGCGTCGGGAGCCATGGCGCTCACGGAGGCGGGAGTCGGGACAGCATGAACTGCACGGCGAGATCGGTGCTGCTCCAGAGCTGCACGTCGGAGCTGGTGCCGTAGCGGGTTGGGCGCAGGCGCCCGTCTTCAATGCGGTAGCTCCAGAGCTCGTTGTGCTCGAGCCCGGACGCGCGAACGGCGTCGAGAATACGGTGAAGCGAGGCCCGGGGCGATGGAGACGAGGGGTCCCGGGAGTGGATCGCGCCGCCGGCGATGTCGGCCAGCGCGAGCAGGAGGAGATTCACCTCGCGTCCCCAGACCACCCGGGGCCCGTGATAGGCATCGCTCGCGAAGGTCGCCCACACGCGGCGCGCCGAGTAGGCATCGTTCGCCACCAGTGGCCCCAGCCCGTCCACGAACAGGCCGATCGGATACGGTCGGAGCACGGCATCCAGCACGTCGAGCTGTGCCGGGCGGCCGGCGGAGGCATCGAGAAACAGCTCGGTCGCCGGGTCGGTGTTGACGATCGGAATCGGTATGCCCGCGGAATCGAGCGCGAGCGCGAGAAATCGGAGGCTGTCGGAGAGGCCGACCCGCCGCGACAGCACCCGTCCCCAGTACGCGCGATCGGCCGCCGGCAGGGCGGCGATCCTCGCCCGGGCACGCCGCTCGAGCTCTTCGCGCGCGAGCGCCACACTGAAGTGCCGACGGGCGCCATGCCAGGTGGCGATGGCTCGACGGAGCCTGGTCGAGTCCCTCGCGTAGCCGCGAAGCGCGCCGGTTCCGGCCCTTCCCGCGAGCGAGTCGAGCGCCTCCCGGCCTATGCCGAGCGCCGGGAGCGCGGTGAAGATCGCGCCGATCGCTTCCAGTGCACGCGGGGCCCAGATGGCGTTGATGTCCATCGCGAAGCGGCCGTTGGCGTATCCGGCGTCGCTGTCGCGCCAGCTCGCCGAACGCCAATGCGTCGAGTCGCGTTTGACGAAGGCGATGAGATTGAGCGGCCGCGGATCGGCGGCGTAGGGGCGGGTTTCCTCCGCCACCAGCACGAGCTCGCGGAGCATCAGCACCAGTCGCGACGGCCCGCCCCCTTCCGACTCCAGCAGGAACGCGCGCTTCCGCTCGGCCGGCACCGTCGCATCGGCGAGGTAGCGCGCTTCCAGGATCGGGAGCTGGAACTCGTCGTCCAGCATGTGATAGTTCTCGCGGGTACGCTGCAGGTGCGCGAGCAGGTCGCGCGCACGGGCAACACGGTCTGCCGACAGCGGCTGAGTCGCCATGAGAGCATTGTACTCGGCCGCATTCTCCCGGATGGCCTGGCCGCCGAGCGCCTCCTCGTGACTCACGTCGCCCCGCGGCGAGAGCTTCCGGAGCACGCCGGCGATGACGTGCTCGGACATCGACGGTCGCCAGACCGGCCGCATCATGAGGGCGGTCATCAGCATGTCGCGGCCGAAATAGGTCGCGAAGTTGGGGAGTCCGGCCATGAGCTTCTCTTCCGAGCTCAACAGCTCGAAGCTCCGCACCTCCCGCTCCAGCCGCCGAGCGGCGGGCGCTCCCGAGTCCACGGCCGCCGTGACGAACTCGAGGAAGGAACGGTCGAAGATCAAGTCGCGCATGAGCGGCGTGAGCGCCGCGCCGTCGGTGCTGATCGCCACGGTGAACCGAACAGGCGCGCCACCTCGTGACCGGAGCGCGACCGTGCGGCCGGTCACCTGCATCGCGGTCTGGCGTGGATCGGCCCGGAGCTCCAGCGTGAGATGGTTCCTGCCGTCGAGCGACGGCCGAGCGATTCGCGCTACGCACGCGCTGCGGGTGCAGGAGGATGCGATCGTCGGCTGAAGTCTCGTCACCAGCCCTGTGACGCTGCTCGTGTGCAGCAGTTCCAACTGCCGCCGCCGCTCGGCGATGGGCAGCCGGGACAGATTGGCGACCAGCAGCGACTCCTCGGCGACGTAGTACGGAGCCGCCGCGTAGGGCCGGAGATGCGCCCCGGCGTACTGGAAGTCACGCTCCACCCGCATCGAGCCGAGCAGGAACCAGCCCACCGCCACGGCGGGCGCCTGGGCCGCGAGCTGGTACTCCAGCCTGCGCACCTCACCGGAATCGCGGACCGTGGCGTTGTCTGCGCCCCACTGCAGGCGCACCGGCGTTCCCCGTGAGTCCCGCACCGTGAGGCCGAGACTTTCATCAGCCGCGTCGGCCCAGAGGTTGACGACTCGTCCGCCCCTGGGCTCCAGGTAGATCTGGACGGTGTTGCCCCGGGAGTCGCGATAGAACCGCGTCTGGTAACCCTGGTACGCCGCTGTGTCGTCCACGCCGGGCTCGGGAAAGGCGAGCACCGGCGCCTGGGACGCCTGTATCAGGAGGAGCGCGAGCGCGATCACCGCGGACCAGGCGACTCGTGGCGCACGATCTGTCGTCCGGTCGAGTCCACGACCACGTCCCACAGCTTCCCGCCAACGTGCAGATTCCGAAGCGTGAGCCTCCGGATCGAGCTGGGCAGCACCGGCGGGAAGGCAGGCTTGAGACCGCTGTCGGTGAGCCGGAGACCGGTATAGCCGTAGATCACCTGCTGGAGGAACCCGCCGGCGCCGGTCACGAAGTTCACCGCGTTGTTGGTGGGTGTCTCCGACGCCATGAGGAAGGGACCCTTGAGGTGTCCGCGATAGCTGAACGGCAGCAGCGAATCGACCAGCCGCCGGTCACGGAGCTCCGCCGCACCCACGGAGAGCAGGGTAATGCCCATCATCGCGCCCGAGGCCTCTTCCTCCAGTCGGCTCACTGCCTGGGTGAGGTGGCTGCGTTTCGCGGCGTCACTCATCGGCACGCCGAGCGGGTAGGCAAGGAGCGGCGTGATCCAGCCGAGGGTCGAGTCGGGCGCGCCCTCGTAGGTGCGGAAGAAGCCGCTGGCGGAATCGATCGGCATGTGGAGTTTCGCGGCGACTTCGCTCCAGCGCCGATCGGCGGGCAGCCCCAGCCGCCTGCTCGCCGTGGTGGCGATCTGCAGGCTCCGTCGCGCGACCGCGTTGGTGTACGCGTCGTCGCTTACGCCCACCAGCCCCTCCGCCACCGAGACCACGTTGCGGATGTGGTAGCGGGCCGATGCCGAATCGAAGGCTGCGCGGCTGGTCCAGAAGTCCGCGACGGCGCGGATCACCGGGAAACCCCGGCGCGCGAGCCAGCTCGAGTCCCCGCTCGCGACGTAGTACTGCCACTGCGCGAGGGCGACGTCGCCGTTCACATGGATTTCGGAGCGGGCGTTCTGGACGGCGAAGTGCGGTGTGGTCTCGTTCCCGAGCTCATCCGCCTCCCACGGGTACATCGCTCCTCGGAACCCGTTCGCCCGCGCGTTAGCCCGCGCGGCGGGAAGGGTGCGTGCGCGGAAGCCCACCAGCGAGCCGGCGATGTCCGGATGGGTGAGCAGTAGCGACGGAAACATCCAGGTGTCGGAATCCCAGAACACGTGCCCGTAGTAGCCGCCGCTCGAGAGTCCCATGGGCGGGATGCCCATGCCCGTCCCCGAGTCCGCGCTGCAGAGGAGATAGAAGAGCATCGAGCGGACGGCGCGCTGGAGCTCGGGGTCGCCGTCGATGCTGATGTCGGTTTCCCAGCGCCGGGCCCAGGCGCGCGCGTTGTCCGCGGCGAGACTGTCGTAGCCGCGGGTGCGCGCCCTCCTGACCGTTTGCCGCGCCGCACGCAGCGGGCTCGCGCCGGTGCCCGAGGCGAAGGCGACGAGGTTGGTGAACTCGTAGGTGTGTCCGGCCGCCGCGTCGAACGCGATCTCCACCGTGGCGCTGTCGCCCACCGCGCGAACGGGCGTGGACGCGCGCGGCAGCCCCCGCAGCCACTCGACCGACGCTGCCTGGGCGAGCACCATATCCCGTCCGGCGGGAGTCGACGTCATGGTGAGATCCGCGCCCGTTCCCCGAG